>NZ_JBSHAM010000114.1:0-23020 GCF_053611505.1 Amycolatopsis sp. NPDC054798
GTCTTTGGGCCAGTTGAGTTATCTTCTTTTCCTAGCGACCCCTTTCACGGACAGCCACGTCGCCGGACCGCGCTGAGCGGAGACGGCGAAGGCCCCGCGGCCAACCCTGCCGCGGGGCCTTTGTCGCCGTTCACCGGTCAGAAGTCGAAGCCTCCGCCGTCAAACCCGCCGCCGTCGAAGCCGCCTCCGTCGAAACCTCCGCCGAAGTCCTGGCTTCCGTCGAATCCGCCGCCGTCAAAGCCTCCGCCGTCGAACCCGCCGCCGTCTCCGCCGTCCATGCCGCCGGCGTCCAGGGCGTCCGCCTGGCCCGCGTCGTAGCCGGATTCCCAGGCCGACGCGCTGGCGATGCCGCTCATGCCGGAGAACATGGCGCTGAACAGGAACATCGAGCCGAGTCCCCACGCGCCGGCGACGAGCGCGGGCTTCCACCACGGCTCGCTGTACCAGCCCTGCGGCACCGGGCGGCCCGCGACGCGGCCGCCGGGGTAGTAGTACGGCGTGTCCTGGCCGGGGTCGGGCGAGGCGGCGTAGTGCTGGCCCTCGACGTCCACCTCGCGGTGTTCGGTGACCTTGCCGGCCCGTTCGCGTTCGGCCTCGTCCGGCAGGGCCGGACCGGGGTCCATGCCCATCGCCACGCGCGCGGCGCGCACGTAGTACAGGCCTTCGATGGCCGTTTCCTTCACCAGCCGGGCCTGTTCGACCGTTTTGGCCTGCTCAAGCTGGGAACCGGCGGCGTTGTAGCGCTCGCTCGCGTCGGCCATCGCCTGCTGGGAGGCGGTGTCGGTGCCGGTGATGTTGAGGACCTGGCCGCCGAGGCGTTCGACGAGGCGGCGCGCGTCGGCCTTCGCGTCGTCGAGCTGGCTCTGTCTGGTCGCGGCCTGCTTCCTGGCCAGGTACAACCCGCCTCCGACGATGACGACGACCAGCACGATCAGGAGGATCGCGGTGCCCATGGGTCACTCCGTGTCTCGATCTGACGCGACGGCCGGGCAGCCGTCTCTGAAACGGACAACGCGGACCGTGCGCGGAGAGTTCCCGGCGGCGCCGCCGATCGGGCGGTGGCCGACAAAACTAGAACACGTTATAGTCCGCGCCATGAAGTTCTCCTTGTCGATCGCGATGAGCCCGCTCGACCAGCTGGGCGGGCTGGCCCGCGCCGCCGAGGAGGCCGGGTTCTCCTCGATCGTGCTGCCCGATTCGCTCTTCTACTCCGAGAAGGTCTCCGCCGACTATCCCTACACCCCCGACGGCAGCCGGTTCTGGGACGAGAACACCCCCTGGGCGGATCCGCTGGTCGCGACCGCCTCGATGGGCGCGGCGACCGAGCGGATCCGGTTCTACACCTCGGTGCTGAAACTCGGCTCCCGCAATCCGGTGCTGCTCGCCCGCCAGGTCAACTCGGTCGCCGCGCTGACCGGCGGGCGGTTCGGCCTCGGGCTGGGGATCGGCTGGTCGCCGGAGGAGTTCGAATGGTGCGGGGCGCCGTACGCGCGCCGCGGCAAACGCTTCGACGAGGCGATCGACGTGCTGAGGCTGATCCTCAGCGGCGACATGGTCGAGTTCCACGGCGAGTTCTTCGACTTCGACAAGCTCAAGATGAGCCCCGCGCCGCCCTCGCGGATCCCGTTCTACATCGGCGGCCACACCGACGTCGCGCTGCGCCGGGCCGCTCGCGTGGCGGACGGCTGGTCGTCCGCGATGATGACGCTCGACCAGTTGCGCGAAACCATCGGCAAGCTCAAGGGCCTGCTCGCCGAGCGCGGGCGCGAAGACGACCCGTTCGAGTTCCAGGCGGTGTGCGTCGACCGGTTCGGGCTCGACGGGTTCCGCGAACAGGCCGAGGCGGGCGTCACCGACGCGATCACCATGCCGTGGGTGTTCGAGGGGCACGGATTCGACGCGGAACTCGGCCCGAAGGTCGACGCGATCCGCAAGTTCGGCGACGAGATCATCGCGAAAATCGAGGAGTGACATGGGTGTCGAGGTCTGCTGGGACCCCGCGGCGAAGCAGCCGCCCGCGCGGGAAGCGGCGTTCAAGTCGATGACGGCGGCGACGGCGGGGGACAAGGACGGCTGGCTCGCGCTGTTCGCCCCGGACGCGGTCGTCGAGGACCCGGTCGGCCCGTCGATGTTCGACGAGGAGGGCAAGGGCCACCACGGGCGCGACGGTCTTTCCGCCTTCTGGGACAAGACGATCGGGAACGTCGAGAAGTTCGAGTTCGTGATCCGCGATTCGCACGCGGCGGGTTCGGAGGTCGCGAACGTCGGCACCATCACGACGTATCTGCCCGGCGGCTACCGCGTCGACACCGACGGGGTGTTCGTCTACCGGGTGAACGAGGACGGGCTGGTCGTTTCGATGCGCGCGTTCTGGGAGACCGAGCGGGCGATGGCGACCGCGCGGCAGGTCTGACGTCAGCTCGGGTTCGCTTCGACGAAGCCGAGAACGCGGGCGGTGACGAGATCCGGTTGCTGCAGCGTCAGCGCGTGCGTGGTTCCCGGCACGATTTCCGTGTGGATACGGGGATTCAGTGCGGCAACGCGCGCAGTGACGGCTGGTGCGTTGTGGATATGGCTGCGTTCGCCGAGGACGAGCTGAACGGGGACGTCGATCGCGCGGAGTTCGTCATCGGTGAAGACGTGCTGCGGCGGCAGCTGGGCTTTGTACTTCAAGCTGGCGAACAGCAGGGGCCGCAAGGTGTGCCGCACGGCAGGGTCGCCGGAGACGATCCGGCGCTGGATCGCGGCGGGCAGCAGCCAGAGGAAGATCTCCTGGAAACTCCACCGGATGAACTTCGGGACGCTGATCTCCGCGAATCCGGCCGGTTCCAGGCCGAGGACGCCCGCGATCCGGTCCGCGGACCGGATCGCGAGGTTCAAGGCGAGGAATCCGCCGCGCGAGACCCCGGCCAGATAGACCTTTTCGGGGCTGATCGCGGCGAGGACCTCGGAAAGCCATTCGGCGAGGTCGTCGTCGGTGCGCACCGGCGCGTTCTCGACCGAGTGGCCGGGTTCGCCGATCGAATCGACGGCGTAGACCGGATGCCGGGCGGCTAGTTCGGCGAGGTGCGGGTACCACGACAAGGACGAGCCCATGATGCCGTGCAGCAGCACGACCGGCGTGCCGTGCGCGGGGCCGCTGCGCCGGACCCGGGTGGGGCCGAACTTCGTCTGGATGTCCAGTTCCTCGGCGGGAACCGGCCATTTCCGCAGGATTTCCGCGTAGACCGCGAAGTAGCGGTCTTGTGCCTTCTGGTCGGTGAAAGTTCCCGGCATCGTCCCTCCCCGAGACGGATTTACCGTGCACTGACACCGTAGCAGCGGTGGGGGCGCGGAACTGGAACTCGCGATCGCCAGAACGGCGAGGGGGCGACGCAAGATCGGTCGCCGCGCTCGGCTGCGCGGGGGCCTTGTCGATCTCCTTCGCGAAATGTCGTTGCAGCGCAAAGCGGTCAGGCGTTGTCCAAGCGCAGCAAGGTGTTCAGCAGGCTTCCGCCGGGCAGCCCCTCGTCGCCGAAGATCCGGTGCTGCACCTCGATCACGAGCGGCAGCGCGGCGCGCAGCGCGGCTCCGCCGGAGTCGGTCACCTCGACGCGTTTGGCCCGGACGTCCTCGGCGCTGCGCGCGCGGGCGACGAATCCCTTGCGCTCCAGCGTTTTGAGGATCTGCGACACCTGCATCGGGTGGATGTCGCCGGAGGCCGCGAGACCGGACTGGGTGACCGGGCCGCCGGTGCGGTTCAGCCAGCCCGCGAGAGCGAGCGTCTGGAACTGCAGGTGCGTGAGGTCGAGCGGGGCGAGTGCCTGGTCGACCTCGCGGACGTAGCGGTGCACGACGCGCCACATCACGAAGCCCACCGCGTTCTCGGGGGCGCCGAGCGAGGCGGTGGCGAAGAGTTCGGCGAGCGCGTCCTTGTCCATCGGGAGGCATCGTAGCGGTTGCCCGCAGATAGTAAACGCGTTTAGTATTGAGGCGGAGAGAGAGGTGCCGGATGACTGACCTGGACATCGGCCTGTACCGCTACGACCACACCCGCCCGCTGTTCGACGGCCGGGTGCGCTTCGACGGCGTCGAAGCGACGCTGCATACCGCGGACATCGTCTCGGACCTGTTCGAACGGATGGTGCGGGGCAGGGAGTTCGCCGTCGCCGAGTTGGGGCTCACTTTCTACCTGCGCACCTTGGATCTGCCGGACCCGCCGTTCGTCGCGCTGCCGGTGTTCCCGAACCGGCAGTTCCGGCATTCGGCGATCTACGTCAACACCGCCAGCGGCATCCGGGAGCCGCGGGACTTGATCGGGGCGACGATCGGCGAGTTCGCGACCTACGGGCACGACGCGGGCGTGGTGGCGAAAGGCGTTCTGTCCGACGAATACGGCGTGCGGCCGGAACAGAGCCGGTGGGTGATCGGCGGGTTCGACTGGCCGATGGAATGGTTCGATTTCGTTCCGCGGCTGCATCCGGCGGAGGTGGACGTGCGGCAGGCACCGGCGGGGAAAGCGCTCGGCCCGATGCTGGAATCCGGGGAAATCGACGCGTTTGTTTCCGCGGATCCGCCGCGGGCTGTTCGGGACGGTTCGGCGGGAGTCGCGCAGTTGTTCCCGGATTACGTGCAGGTGGAGCGGGAGTATTTCCGGCGGACCGGGATCCGGCCGATCATGCATACGGTGGTGGTCCGGCGGGATGTGCTGGCGGAGGAGCCGGGGTTGGCGGAGAGGCTGTACCGGGGGTTTGTCGAGGCGAAGGACGTCGCGATGGCGGATTATCGGCGGGGTCGCGTCTTCAATCATATGGGCGATGCCGGGATGATTCCGTGGTTCAGCGCGTTGTATGACGAGAATTGCCGGTTGTTCGGGGAGGACTGGTGGCCGTATGGGGTGGAGAAGAACCGGGTGTCGGTGGAGGCGTTCCTGCGGTGGCATTTCGAGCAGGGGTTGTCTCGGCGGCTGATGACCGTGGAGGAGATTTTCGTGCCGGAATTGCTGGAAACTTAGGCGGTTCGCTGGCCTGTTCGCGTTATGCTCGGCGGCTGTGGCGGACGAGTGGTTCGAGTACTGCGGGGATCTCAGCGAGACTGAGCGCCGCTTCGTTGAGGCGCTTCGGGTTCGTGCGGCAGGTTGGCGCGAATGCCCGCTCAACAGCCGGGTGGATCCGCCTGACGCGGAGCTTCCGCTGGTCGCTTCTCTTGATCTGACCGATCCCGCCTCGCGGCTTGTCCTCTTGACCGTCGGCGTGCACCTGGACGGCCGGACCCTGCGCGGCGACGAGGTGCACAACCAGCTGTTCACGCTGCCGGACGAGCCCACGAGTCTCGCGTTCACCGCGACCGGCGACCCGGACGAATTGGCTGTCCGTGCCGCGAACTGGTTCGAAAACCTATTGCGTCGCCCCGTCGTGCGCTACGAATGGCGGCACCGGCGCAAGGTTTACGCCCACGCCGACCTGTTCGCGGACACCAGCGACCTGCTCGGGTCGATGTACAACCGCAAGCTCTGCCCGCGCGGCCAGCTTGAACGCCTGGCCGCCACCGGCCACCTGAGGGGACGGGGCTGGGTCGACCCGAGAGGGCTCGGGAAACCGGATGCCGTCGTTCGCATCCGGTGATCCCGGCAGTTGGCGGTACGAGGGGAATCCGGTGAGGTTTCTCGAACAACGTCACTCCGCGATCGCTGCGGTGTCCTCGTGGTCGGTCGCGTGCGGCAAACGGGCAGCCAGCACAGTCATGAGCAGGCCGCACAAGGTCAGGCCCGCGGAGACGAGGTAGATCGGCCTGGGACCGGCGGACGAGTCGGCGATGAGGCCGCCGAACAGCCCGGCGCAGGCGGCAGCGACCTGGTATCCGGAGGCGTTGACGGCCATGGCCAGTGTCGGGGCTTCGGCGGCGGTCGTCATCACACGTGCTTGCATGCCGGGGATGATCGCGAACCCGAGGAGGCCGATCGTCACGACTGCCGCCACTGTGAGCGCTGGGGAGGCCGCGACAAACCAGCTTCCTGCCAGGACCGCAGCCAGCAGGCCGAGAAGAACCGGTTGGGACACCTGCGGATGGCGGTCGTAGAGCGCGCCGCCGACGAGGTTCCCGATCGTCGCGCCGGCGCCGTAGGCGAGAAGCAGCACCGGCAGGCGGGTGGCTGGATGTCCGCCCAGATCCGTGAGCAGCGGGGCGAGGTAGCTGAACACCATGAGCACCCCGGCGTTGCCGACCGCGGTGATCGCCAGCGCCAGCAGCACCGGGCGGCGGCGCAGCGTCCGCAATTCCGAGACCGCCGAGGTTCGCTCCTCCTCGCTGGGCGAGGCGAGCTGCCAGAACACCAGACCGAGCCCGAGCAGGCACGCCGCGCCGAGCACCGCGAACGTCGCGCGCCATCCCCACTGGCTGCCGATCCGAGTGCCGATCGGCGCTCCGAGGATCATGGCCAGGTTCATCCCGAACGCCAGCCGGGACACCATGGTCCCGGCTCTCTCCGGCGGCGCGGATTTCACCGCGACCACTATTGCCTGGGCGAAGAACGTCGAGGTCGCCAGCGCGGTGACCACCCGGGCGGCCAGCAGCGGCGCGAATCCGGGAGCGAGAGCGGAGGCCGCGTTCCCGGCCGCCGCGACGGCCAGCAGGGCCAGCATCAGCCGCTTCCGGTCGATCCCGGCGGTCATCGCGGTGAGCAGCGGGCCGCCGACGATCATGCCGGCGGCGTACGCGGTGACCAGCAGCCCCGCGGCGCCGACGGTGACCTGAAGGTCGGAGGCGACCTCGGGCAGGATTCCGGCCACCACGAACTCGCCGGTGGTGATGCTGAAAACGCAGAACATGAGGATGCCGAGTCGAAGCATGTCCGCACGCTAAACTCTCACGTCGACGTGAGAGTCAAGCCGGAACGCGAAGGAACCCCCGTGAAGATCGGCGAGCTGGCGCACCGGACAGGAATCAGCGTGCGAGCGCTGCGCTACTACGAGGAAAAGGGCGTACTGAAGCCGGACCGGACCCCCAGCGGGTACCGGATCTTCGCCGGCTCGGACGTGCGCAAGGTGGCGCACATCCAGACCCTCCTCGCGGCGGGCCTCGGCATGGACGTCATCGGCGAGATCCTGTCCTGTCTGTCCGGCGAGTCCCTGCTGCTGGACGACTGCCGCGAACGGCTCGAAGCGGAGCGCCGCAGGATCACCGGCGACATCGACCAGCTCGTCCACACCCGGTCGCTGCTCGACAATCTGCTCGCGACCACGCGCGCCCCGGCAAGCCGGAGTGTAGCTGGCGAAAGGTCATGACCGACCACGCCGGTGCATCGCCTGCTGGGAACGTCCTAACGCGCGACGCCTAGCTCTTCCCGCAAGCCTTCCAGCGCGATGACGTCGTCCTCGGTTCCGGTGTGCGGCGCGGAAAACCAGTCCGAGTACTCGCGCAGTTCGGTGAGCCGCCAGTCGAGGGCGAACAGTTCGACCATGTCCGGGTCGAGGCCCTCGGCGTCGGGCAGGTCGGCGTAGTCGCGTTCGCGCGGGGCTACGGCGAGGGTTTCCCAGTCGACCAAGCGCAGGCCGTCGGGAGTGGCGACCTGGTTGTCGTTGTGCGGTTCGCCGTGGGTCGGCACCCAGGAATCGCGCCGGGAGGCGGCGAGGGCGGCCAGTTCCAGGTAGCGGTCGTTCCAGCGTTTGATCGCGTCGCCGCGGCCGGCCAGAGCGGTGCGGGCGTCTTCGGCGAGCGGGCCGGACGTCCACGGTTCGGCGGTGCGGGCCCGTAGCTCATCGGCGAAGTCCGGGCCGACCCGCGGCGACCAGTGCCGCAGCCCGGCGGGCGGCGGGGTGCGGTGCAGGGCGTCGAGCGCGGCGAGAATTGCCGGTTTGTCGACCTCGTCTTCCGCGGGGCTGCGGCCGTTCAGCATCGGGGTGACGCTGAGCGCGCCGACTCCGGTGTCGACGGTGAAGCGTCCGGACCGCGTGGGCATCGGGGCACAGACGAACGTCAGCCCGGCGGCGGCCAGTTCGGCGGCGCTCGCGTAGGTGCTTTCCAGCGACGCCGCGGTGTGCCGGGGTTCGAGCGGGTCCAGCGTGACGAACAGGGTATCGGCGCGCCAGTGGTGCGCGCCGAAACCCCAAGGCAGATAAGCGATCTCGGAGACGGGCCGCCAGTGTTCGGAGAGGACCGAGGTGAGGGCGGCGTCGGTGACAAAGGACGGTCGGGAGCGCACGGACCGGATACTAGGCAGGGCTTCGTGGTGGGAGCAAAGGAGTTTCTAGAACAACTCGGTCCGGTAGTTTTCGTCGACCACGTCGTACAGGCCGCCGTTGACGAGGACGCCCAGGTTGTCGTTCATCTTTTGCGCTTGCTCGGCGATGGAGAGGGTGTAGAAATCGCCGCCGAGGGTGGCCGCTTCGGCGAGGCCGCGGGTGTCGCCCTCCCACAGTTTCGCCCGGATGACCGCCTTCCCGCACTGTCCGAACACTTCCCGCACCCGGACGATCGTCGCGAGCACGGCGGGTTTGCTGTCCGCGCTGAGCATGCTCAGCAGTTCCGGGTCGTCGGTGACGAACGCGTCGCCGTTGACCCGCATCACCTCGCGCAGGCCGGGCACGAAAAAGACGAGCCCGATCCAGGGGTTGGCGGTGATGTTTTCGAAGGTGTCGGCGAATTTGTTGCCCGGGCGGTCGGGGATGGCGAGCGTCCACGGGTCGAGGATCCGCACCGAACCGGGCGGGTCGCCCTTCGGGGCGACGTCCATCAGACCGTCCGCGCCGAAGGTGGCCGCGCAGAAGAACGGGCTGTGCGCGATGAACCGCATGGCGAATTCGCCGAGCTGCGGTTCCTTTTTCTCGGCGATGAACTTGCTCGGGAAACCGATGATTTCCCGGACGCGAGCCATCGTGATCGGGGTGTAGGCGTCGGCCGCGGTGGTCATGATTCCTCCCGTCACAGGTCGAGGACGAGGCGTGGGGTGCTGGCCCGGGACACGCAGACGAACATCCGGTCGCCCGCCGCTTGTTCGCTCGACGACAGGATGCCGTCGCGGTGGTCCGGGACGCCGTCGAGCACCTTGGTCTCGCACGAACCGCAGATGCCCGACCGGCACGAGGTCGGCGGCCGGATGCCGATCCGCTCGAGCGCGCTGACGATGCTTTCGTCGGCGGCGACGGACACGGTTTTCTTCGAGACCGCGCATTCCACTTCGACCGGTTTGTTTTCCGCGGGCGCTGCCTGCGGGGCTTTGAAGCGTTCCAGGCGGAGCGTTTCGTCCGGCCAGTTCTCCGCTGCGGTGTCCAAATCGGACAGCAGGGAAGCCGGTCCGCACGCGTAGACTTTCGCGCCCGCCTCGACAGGCTTTTCCAGCTCGGTCAACGGAATCCGGCCGACCGAGTCCGACGGGTGGCAGCGCACGCGTTCGCCGTAGCCGCGGAGTTCGTCGAGGAACGGCATCGACGCGCTGGTGCGGCCGCCGAAGTACAGCCGCCAGTCCGCGCCCTGGGCTGCCGCGGTGCGGATCATCGGCAGGATCGGTGTGATGCCGATGCCGCCCGCTACGAAGACGTACGATTTGGCGGGGCGGAACCCGAAATTGTTGCGCGGGCCTTTGATCGAGACACGCTGGCCGGGCCGGAGAAAGGCGTGCACGTATTCCGAACCGCCTCGGCTCGCGCGTTCGCGGCGGACGCCGATCCGGTAGTGCGAGCGTTCGCCGGGCCGGCCGCAGAGCGAGTACTGCCGTTCGACGCCGTTCGGCAGCGCGAGGTCGATGTGCGCGCCCGCTTCCCAGCTCGGCAGCGGTTTCCCGCTGGCGGCCGCCAAATCCAGCGAGACGACGCCGTCGGCTTCCCAGCGCAGCTGGCGGACGACGACGTCCAGCCGCCCGGCGGTTCCGGCGTTCGGGGCCATGGGCTTCCCTCCTTTTGTTAACGTTGTTACTTGCCGCCGGGCCGAGAGTATTGGTAACGTCGTTAACATGTCAACCGGGGCGAAACGGGCGGGAATCGCGGCGACACGGGCCGAGCGGGCGGTGGCCGAGGCGCTGGACCTGGTCGACGCCGGCGGGCTGGAGGCGCTCACGATGCGCCAGCTGGCCGACCGGATGGGGCTGCACCTGCCCGCGATCTACCGCCTGTTCGACGGCAAGGACGCGCTGATCGACGAGCTGGCCGAGGCGATACTGGCCGGGGCGATCGCGGATTTGCCCGGGGAGGACGAGGGCTGGGAAAGCCGGGTGCGCAGCATGGCCGCCGGATTGCGCCGGGCGCTGCTCGCGCATCGGGACGGGGCGCGGATCGTCGGCGGCAACTATGCGGCGAAGCGCAGCAATCTGACCTATGTGGACACTCTGCTCGGCTGCCTGCTGGCCTCCGGGTTGCCGCGGAAAAAGGCGATCTGGGCGACGAGTGCGGTGTTCTGCTACGTGCTCGGGGAGACGCTGGAGGAGCAGGGTGCCACCGGGGACGAGGTCCAGGTGCTGATGGGGGTGCTGGGGGAGCGGAAGTACCTGCACCTGGAGGCGGGGCCGGTGACGTCGATGCTCGATTTCGAGGAGCGGTTCGAATTCGGGCTGGAGCTGCTGCTCGCCGGGGTGCGGAGTGTCGTGAGTATTCACGCCGGTTAGAACCGGCTTAAGCACTCACGACGTCAGTCCGCGCGGGCGGCGTCGTGAGCCAGGGGGCCGTGCCGTCACGCGTGACCTCGTGAGTGGCGGCGCCGGTTAGAACCGGCACGAACACTTACGAGGCGTCCGGGCTGATTCCCTCCACTGCGATCCGGAACAAGCGGCTCGCTTCGGCGGCCGGGTCGGGGTGGCGTTCGGTGGTCAGCGTGATGCCGACGATCAACGCGATCAGGTCGGCGACCGTCACCTCCGGCGAGACGGCCCCGTCGCGAGCGGCGTGCGCCAGCAGCGGTGCCGCGGACTCCTCCAAGGTCGCCGAGCAGGAGTTTCCGTGTACCGGATCGGGTGTGTCGTACGCCAGGGCGGCCGCGAGGCCGCGCGCGGTCACGCAGTAGCGGACCACGTCGTCCAGCCATTCCAGGAGCGCGCGGCGGCTGTCGGCTTCCCCGGCCAGCTCTTGGGCGCGTGCGGCCAGCAGGGCGATCCGCTCCTGCGAGACCGCTTCCAGCAGCGCGTGCCGGGTGGGGAAGTGCCGCCGCACGGTCGCTGAGCCGACGCCGGCGGTGCGCGCGATCTGTTCCAGCGAGGCGTTCGCCCCGTGCGCGGCGACCTCCTCCTCGGCAACTTCGAGGATGCGGGCGTAGTTGCGCCGCGCGTCCGCGCGTTGCTGGCCGGGCATGGCGTGACCTCCGGGTTTGCTAAGTGGCGGGCCCCGCCGTATCGTAGCGGACACGAAACGGCGGGCCCCGCCACTTAGTGGGCTGAAGGAGAATCATGACTGAGGAAGCACCGGTACTGGTCGTCGGCGCGACGGGACGGCAGGGCGGCGCGACCGCCCGCGAGCTGCTGGCGGCGGGAGTGCCGGTCCGGGCACTGGTCCGGGATCCGGCGTCGGAGCGGGCGAAGGCGGTGGAAGCGCTGGGCGCCGAACTCGTCGCCGGGGACCTGCGCGATCGGGACGGGCTGGCGCGCGCGGTCAAGGGCGTGCGGGCGGTGTTCAGCGTGCAGATGCCGGACATGAGCGGGGCGGAGCCGGATTTCGCGGGCGAGGTGCGCCAGGCGGCGAATCTCGTCGAGGCGGCGAAAGAGGCGGAGGTGCCGCAGTTCGTGCACACCTCGGTGAGCGGTGCGGGAACGCCGGAAGTGGCCGAGGAGCGCTGGGCGGCGCTGGCCCCGGCGATGGAGGCGAAGGCGGCGATCCAGGACCTGGTCCGGGCAGCCGGATTCCCGCGGTGGACGCTGCTCAAGCCCGGGTTTTTCATGGAGAACTTCCTGCCCTCCCTGCGCTACCTGTTCCCGCGCGGCATCGAGGGCGGATTGGTGACGATCCTGCGTCCGGAGACCCGGTTGTCGCTGGCGGCGGTGCGGGACATCGGGCGCGCCGCCGCGGCGGCGGTCGCGGAGCCGGAGCGGTTCGACCGGGTCGAACTGGAGCTGGCGAGCGATTACCGGTCGATGAAGGAGATCGCGCCGATTCTGTCCCGGGTGCTGGGCGTGCCGCTGGCCGTGCCGGACATGACCGTCGAAGAGGCGCTTGCCGCGGGGATGCCGCCGATGGGGTTCTCGCACCAGATGCTGAACGAGATCGGACAGCCCGCGCGGCCCGGGTTCGCGCGGGAACTCGGGATTCCGCTGACCGCGTTCGAGGAATGGGCGGAGACGGCTATGCGGGCCTGAAGGCTCGGCGCGGCAAGGTTTCCGGGCTCCGGCGCTCCAGTCCCGGCAAGCGCACCGCGTTGCTCCGTTCGTGTCAGCCGGTTGGTGCGGGTGCGTGAATGGCGGCAGTTCTGCCCTGGCGCGGCGGGCCCGGATCTGCCGGTTCCGCCCCGCCCGGAGGGGATTGTTTGTTACCTTCTTGGCCCGGCAACTGCGGCCAGCCCGGCCAGTGAGGAGCACAGCGATGGCCGCTGTCCAGCCGTCCGCGCGGAAACGCCGGGACCGGGCGCCGCGCGATCCGGACGCCACCCGGCGGGCGCTGGTCGGCGCCGCGCTCGGGCTGTTCGAACAGGACGGGTTCCACGCGACGTCGGTGCAGAAAATCGTCGACACCGCGAAGCTCACCAAAGGCGCGTTCTACTACCATTTCGAGACCAAAGAGGACGTGCTGCGCGAAATCCACGACCAGTTCATGGATTTCCAGCTGCGGCGGATGCGCGAGGTGCTCGCCGAGGGCGGCGCGCCGGAGCGGGTGCTCCGCCGGGTGATGACCGAGGTGCTGGTCGAGCCGATCGGCGTCTACCGGTCCGAGATCTCGATTTTCCTGCAGGAGCGCCGGTTCCTGTCCAGCGCGACGTTCGCCTCGATCGAGCGCAAACGCGACGAGTTCGAAGCACTGGTCACGCAGGTGGTCGAGCGCGGGATCGAGAGCGGCGCGTTCAAACCGGTCGCGACCGCGCGGGTGCTCGCCTTCGCGGTGATCGGCGTGGCGGCTTGGGCGCACACCTGGCTCGATCCGCGCGGCGAGATGACGCCCCGGCAGATCGGCGACGCGTTCGGCGAGATCGTCGTCGCCGGTCTGCGCACCGGGTCGCTGGCGGAGAACCGGGCCTGAACCCCTTGTCGCCGTTCTGGCACGGCGGGCTGCTTTCCCGGTAGAAAGGAAAAATCATCGGGGAGGGAGCAACACGTGAAGGTCCTTCTGCGCAAATTTGTCCCCATCGCGGCGGCTGCCGTTCTGGCGGTCACGCTGGCCCAGCCCGCAGGGGCGAGCCCGGCCGCTCCGGCAGCGTCGCCGGAGTGGCGCGTCGCCGACGGCCAGCTGGTCTGGACCGCGCCGAAACCGCTGTTCGGCGACGGTGCGGTGGAGTTCTGGTCCGGCGGCAGGCTGCTCGGCCGCGCCCGTCCGCGGGCGGATCTGCGGACGTTCTCGCTGCCCGCTGGCGGCATCAAAGACCTGCGCGGGCTGGAAGCGCGCGTCGGCGGCCGTTCGCTGACCGAAGCGCCCAAGGCCACCGCGAACGCACCGGCCCCGGCACCGCTGCCGGAGTTGCCCGCCAATGCGGTGGATCCCGGTAAACCCGGGCAGTACTCGACGGTCAAGGGCGAGTACTCGCTCGACCCGGTGCGGCTGCCGGGGCTGGACGGGCCGATCGAGATGCAGGGCCTGGTCGTGGCGCCGAAGAACGCGCCGGGGAACCGGCCGCTGGTGGTGTTCCTGCACGGCCGTCATCAGCCCTGTTACGACCCGGCCGATCCGGACAGGTACTCGAGGGCCTGGCCGTGCGAGACCGGAATGCTGCCGATCCCGAGCTACCGCGGCTACCTGCAGACCCAGGAACTGCTTGCGTCGCAAGGCTTCGTGACAGTGTCCATTTCGGCCAACGCGATCAACGCGCTCGACCACGCGGCGGAGGACGGCGGCGCGCAAGCCCGGTCGTCACTGGTCCGGCTGCACCTGGCGCACTGGGCGGACTGGTCCGGCAGCGCCCGTTCGACCGCTCCGCAGATCGTCCGGGATTCCCCGGCGGCAGACCTGTCGAATGTGTTGCTGGTCGGGCATTCCCGCGGCGGAGAGGGCGTCAACCGCGCGGCGATGGACAGCCTCTACCCGCCGCCCGGCGACACCGGGTTCTCCGGGCCGGTCCGGTGGAAGATCCGCGGCGACGTCCTCATCGCGCCGACCGTGTTCGGGCTCAACCCGGCGCCGGACGTCCCGTCGGTCACCTTCCTGCCTTCTTGTGACGGCGACGTGTCGGATCTTCAAGGGCAGCAATACATCGACGCGGCACGCGGAGTCAGCCGGGACACGGCTTTGCACAGCGCGCTGTATGTCTCCGGGGCGAACCACAACTACTTCAACGCCGAATGGACTCCGGGCGTCGCGGTGGCTCCGGCGCAGGACGACTTCTATTCTCCGGAGCCGGACCCGAACTGCTCGCCCGGTGTGCCCGCGCGGTTGACCGACAAACAGCAGCGAGCGGTCGGCGCGACCTACGTCGCCGCGGCGGCGCAGCTGTTCCAGAAGCACGACCTGCGAGTGCAGCCGCTGCTGGACGGTTCCGGTGTGCGGGCGCCGTCCGCTGATCCGGCGCACGTGCTGACCCACGCTCTCGGCGGTGCGCGGACGCCGGTGCTGGTGCCGGACTCGTCGACCAAGGTCGCCGGCAGCGGCGACGTCTGCCAGCAGGTCGGCCCGGATCGGCGGTGCCTCGCGGAGCCCAGCATCCCCAAATCGCCGCATTTCGTCGGGCTGGAAGACGCTCCCGACCCGACTCGGACCGCCGTGCACGTGCGCTCGGCGACGGCCGGGGCCCCGGCGACGATCCGGTTGCCCGGCCCGGTTTCCGCGAACGGCGCGCGGGCGCTGGCGATGCGGATCATCGCGCCGGAGAACGCTCCGGCCGCGTCGTTCGACGTGGCGGTCGCCGATTCCCGGGGCAAGCGCACGAAACTGGGCGCGGTGACGGTGGCCGGACTGGCCGGGACCGAGCGGACGAAATCGTTCTGGGGCCAGGAAGTCCGGGTCCCGCTTCCGCCGCACCTGGAATTGGCCAGCCTGGAACTGACGCCCACGACGGCGGGCAGCGAGGCGTGGCTGCTGGACGCGTACGCGTGGCGGCCGGGTCTGCCCGACCCGGACCCGGCCCCGCTGACGCGCGTCGACCTCGGTTCGATGACGGTCAAGGAAGGCGATTCCGGCTCGAAGACGTACCAGATCCCGGTCACGGTGACCGGCGAAGGCGGCGGCACGGTCCGGGTCTTCCGGGCGGATTCGGTCTCGCCGATGTCGATGAAGTGGACGTATCAGGCGGTCACGCTCGCGCCGGGACAGCACACGCTCGACCTGCCCGCGACGGTCGTGGGGAACACCCGCTGGAGCTGGCCGTACCGGATGCTGGCCGCGGTGAAGGCCACCCGCGGCACGGTGATCGGGGCTCCGGAGGGTTCGCTGAACGTCGAAAACGACGACCCGGCCCCGAAGGTGAGTGTCGGCCAGCCGGACGTGTCGGCGGTCGAGGGCGGGACGCTGGCCTGGCCGGTCCGGCTGTCCACAGTGGCCGATTCGGACGTCACTGTCCTGGCGGAGATGAAGGCCCCGAAGACCGGGCCGGAACTGACGACCGCGGACGTCGACCCGAAGTGGCTGCTCGAACACGGCGTCGACCCGGCGAAGGCACAGCCGTTGTCGGAGACCGGCCTGATGGTGTCCGTGCAGATCCTGGCGGGGAAGACAGCCGGCGAGCTGACGATCCCGACGCTGCGGCACGACGGGGCGGACCCGGCGAAGCACGTGCTGATGCATGTCTCGGCTGAGCCGAGGGAATCCGGGCCGGACGTCGACGTCACGGGCACGGTGACGGACGCGGGCTGACGTTGGTCAATCCTCCTGGCCCGGATCTCGGGCCAGGAGGATTTTCCCGCCGCGCCTGCCGGTTTCGCGGAAACCGTGCCGCAGGTAGAACGCGTGTGCTCGGGTGTTGACCGCGAGGACTTCGAGCACGAGCGGCTGTCCCCGCTCCGCCGCGACGCCGATCAGCCACCGGAGCAGCCGACCGCCGATCCCTCGGCCTTGCCAGCTCGGGCCGAGTTCGATCCGGCCGAGACAGACCTCGGCCGGCCGGTAGTCGACCACGAGCAGGCCGGCGTCCGCTCCGTCGACCGTGATCACCTGCCACCTGCCGGGGACGAAGGCGCGATCGTGGTAATCGCGCTGGATTTCGTCGTCCCAGCCCCAGATCGCGGCGACGTACTCGCCTAACGCGGCCCGGTGCACCTGGAAACAGAAGTCGCTGTCCGCGGCCGTCGCGGGGCGCAGGCCGACCTCGCTCGCCATGCGCGCCTCCGACGCTCGGGAGCGCTCAGGGCAGCGCGGTCACAGTTCGTGTTTCCGCACCTTCGGCAGAACTCGCAGCAGCGCGGTTCCCGCTGCCAGCAAAGCGAATCCGGCCAGCAGCACCCACAGCACGTTCACTCCGGTGAACGCCAGGCCGCCGGTCACTCCGGCAGCCGAGGCGGCGCCGATCTTCTGGTACATCAGTTCTCTCTTTCCTTCGGGGGCTTTCACCAGTGTTTGCGGGTGCGCAGGAGCGCGTCCGCGTAGGCCTTGAAATGGCAGGCCTGCAGGAAATAGTCGAGCACCAGCTCGTACATCGACGCGGCGAGCAGCATCCGGCGCCAGCCGCGGTACCGCACGGTCACCACCCGCTCCACCACGAAAATCGCCGAGATGCCGAGCCACCACGGATTGAGGTGCAGGCTGCCGTGGAACAGGGCCGCCGCGACGGCCGTCAGGTAGATCCCGGTCACCAGCACCCCGGCGATGGTGAGCAGCTGCCTGCCCCAGTACCGCCAGGTGACGCGGGTGAGTCCGTATTGGACACAGTTCTCCACCGCGCCGCGCTTCCACCGCAGCCGTTGCGCCCACAGCGCTCCCCAGCTGGTCATGACCTCGGTCTCCAGCGTGCAGGCGCTGGGCGAGATCACCCGGTGCCCGAGGTGCAGCAGGGCGAAAGTGAGTTCGTTGTCCTCGGTGAGGACGGTGGTGTCGTAGATCCCGCCCTTGCCGTTGCCCGCGGGCAGCCGCCCGGCGAGCCGTGCGGCGGAGACCTCGCGCAGGGTGCTGACCCGGAACATCGCGGCGGTTCCGGTCAGCACCAGGCATTTCCCGCGCAGCCGGTGCACGTCGCGGGCGTAGCGGGCGTATTCGTTGCGTTGCAGGTGCCCGACGAACCCGCCGCCCGGCCCGCCGCGGAACACTCCGCCGACGCCGCCGTATCCGCGGTCGAGATGACGCAGCGCGGTGCTCACGAACTGCGGGTCCAAAGTGGAATCCGCGTCCTGGACGAGGATCACGTCGTCCTCGTCGAGCCGCGGCAGCAGCCAGGCGAGGAGCTGGTTCAGCGCACCGGCCTTCTTGTGCGTGTTGTTCTCGGACGGCCGGACCCGGGCCCCGGCGGCCGAAGCCGCCCCGGCGGTGCCGTCGGTGCAGTTGTCGGCGACGACGAAGACCTCGTCGACGGCCCGGTCCTGTCCGCGCAGCGCCGCGACGGTGTGCGCGATCTGCGCTTCTTCGTCGTGCGCGGGGATGACGGCGACGACGCGCGCGCTGCCGGAGCGGTGCCGTCCGGCCCGCGGTTCGGCGAGCGTGGGTGCAGACATGAGCGGGGGGTCCTCTGTGAACGGCGACGGGATGCGTCGCGCCTGACCCTTACTCCGCTGATGATCACTTTACGTTACGTGAATATTCAATAGATCACCCGAATGGGTGAGCATGCTCGGTGGGAACCGGAGGTTGAGCTAGGAATTCTTAACCATTCGGGTGGTTACCGTGCGTGCAGGTCACGAGGACTGCCGGGGCGGCCGCGGGGTCATCAACCGCGCGATGAGCGGGGTCGACCCGAGCCCGTGCAGTGCCACGCTGCCGAGGACGCAGAGCACCGTCAGCGTCAGCACGAGGTCGCTCGCCTCGCCGGACAGGCCGTTGATCGCCAGCAGCCCGAACACGATCGACGTCGTGCCGCGCGGGCCGAGGGCTCCGACGAGGAACCGGTCCCGCAGCGGCATCCGGGTCCGCGTGAGCGACACCAGCACCGGAACGATCCGCAGGACGGTCAAGGCGAGAAGGCAGAACACGACCGGCTGCCACGCCACGCCGAAGGACGCCACGACGACCGCGGCGCCGCCGACGACGAACCACATCGCCATGGTCAGGATTCCGGTGACTTCTTCGAGCAGCCGCAGGTCCTCCGACGGCCGGGCGAAGTGTTCCCGGGCGTGGCTGTCGGAGGTGCGGAGATGCCGTGCGGCGAAGGCCCGGTAGACGTAGCGGAAGGCGATCCCGCTGACGAAACAGGCGACGAATCCGTTGCCGTCGACGGCGACTGTGGCCGCGTAGGTCAGCAGGGGAGTCGTGAGAATGGCGATGCGCCTGCCCTGTCCGGAAGTCCAGCCGGAGCGGACAGCGAGGAACAGCAGGAAGCCGATCACCGACCCGGCGATCGCACCGGCGACGAGTGCTTTGAGCGCGAACGGCAAGGCGGTCGCGAGTGCTTTCGCGGCGGTGTTCGCGGTGTTGTCGGTGCGCGCGAGAATGAGCGCGAACAGGAACAGCGGCGAGACCAATCCGTCGTTGTATCCGCTTTCGACGTTCAGCACGCTGCGCACTTGCGGCGTCAGGGTTTTGTCCCGCACCACGCGTTCGGCGGCGGCGAAATCGCTCGGGATGACGATGCACGCCACGATCAGCAGCAACGGCCACGACAGTTCCGGGAAGAACGCCCAGCCGGCGAGCATGGCCAGCCCGAGGCTCAGCGGCAGCGCCAGGAACAGCACTCGCGCGACGAGGCTGGGCGCGTGTCCCCACAGCCGTCCGCCGCGGACCTCGGTGGCGTCGACGAAAAGCAGCATCGCGAGAATGAGTTCGGCGACGTGCTGCGCGATTTCGGTGTCGAAGAGGTCGAGCAGTTTTCCCGGATTCGCGAACAACGCGGTCGCGACGCCGCACAGCACCATCAGCACGGGCGCGGCGATGTTCCACCGGTCGAGCTGCCTGGCCGCGAGCGCGCGCAGCAGGACCGCGGTCGAGAGGACCAGCAGTGCGGGAATCATCGTTCGTCCGGCTCCACGGCTTTTGGTTGCGCCCAGCCGTCTTCGGCCGCTGACGCTCCACAGTGTACCGGCGGAGCCGTGTTTTCCCCGGGATTGCGGGTGTAGGTCACGTCCACCCGGAATCGGCCGCTGGTTGGACGATTCGGCGGGCCTCGCGCCCTAGCTTCGGGAACGCGGGTGTTCCGGCCCGCCTGACTCGAGAAGAAGGCCGTGATGACTGACGCTCTCGTCATGGGCGGGATCCTGCTCGCCCTCGTTCTTTTCACCCAGGTGGGCCGCCATCGGCACAACCTGGTCATGGGCATCATGCCGTTCGTTTCGTGCACCGTCATCGGGGTCCTGTACTTCACCGGCGGGATCGCGCTCACCGCTCCGAACCTGGCGGCGGGCCTGGCCGGGGCCGTGGTCGGGGCGGTCGCCGGGGCGGGGCTGATCGCCACCACCCGGGTGGAGCGCAGTCCGGAGACCGGACGCGTGCAGACCTGGGCGGGCTGGCCGTATCTGCTGATCTGGCTCGCCGTGCTGCTGGGACGGCTGGCGTTCGTGTGGGCGGTGGAGAACGTGCGCTCGTTCGCGGTGAGGGTGGGCGAATTCCTGGTCAGCGCTCAGCTGGACGAGGACGGGGTCGGCCTGTTCTTCGTGCTGATGGCGCTGGCCATGGTCGCGGTGCGGGCGGGCGGGGTGTTGTGGCGGTCCCGCCGGCTGGAAGCCGTCGCAAGCGCGCCGGTACGGGCCTGACTACGCTGAGCAGCGGAGATGCCGAGGGGGAGGGATTGCGATGAGTCGGCTGCCGCTGGTGCTGATGCGGCTGCTCACGCCGGTCGCCTTCGTCGCGATCCTCGTCACCGCGCGCCCCGCGGCGGAGTGGGAGTGGGTGCCGTTGACGGCTTCCGCAGTGAGCGGCCTGGCGTTCGGGGCGCTTGACCTGCGCTGGCCGCGTGCGGCCGGCGTGCTGCTGGAGGTGGCCGCGCTGTTCGGCACGGTCGTGACCGTGGCGGACGAAAGCCTCACCGGGCCGTCGTTGCTCTGCCTGTCTTTGCTCGTGTTGTCCTCGCTGGCGGCGATTCCTCCGGTGGAGATCATCACGGTGGCCGCCGTCGCGGGGGTCGCGGCCGTCGTCGGCGGGTACCTCGCCGGGCAGCCGGGCGGGCTCGTGGCGGGGAACGCGCTCGCGGTGGCCGTCGTGGTGCTGATCGGACTCAACCGGCGGCAATACCGGGTGCAGGCGCGGCAAGCCCGCGAACTGCTGGACCAGACGCGGCTGACCCAGGAGGCGGTGGCCAGGAGCGCGACGTTGGAGGAACGCGCCCGGCTGGCCAGGGAGGTCCACGACATCCAGGCGCATTCGCTGTCGGCGCTGTCGCTGCATCTGCAGGCGGCGGCGCGGCTGGTGGCCGAGTTGCCTTCCCCGGACGGGAAACTCGCCGCGTGCGTGCAGAAGGCAGGGGAGCTGGCGCAGGAAGGATTGATCGAGACGCGGCGAGCGGTGCACGCGCTGCGCGGTGATCCGATGGCCCTGCCGGAGTTGTTCGGCTCGCTGCCGGACAACGCGTCGATCCAGGTGACCGGCGAACCCCGGGAACTTCCCGCGGACGTCACCCTGCTGCTGTACCGCACTGTCCAAGAAGGACTTTCCAACGCGCGCAAGCACGCGGCGGGCGCACCGGTGTCGGTAGAACTGTCCTATCTGGACACCGAAGTGACGATGGCGGTCGTCAACCGGACCGGTTCCAGCTCCGGTCTGTCCGGTGCCGGATACGGCCTGACCGGCTTGCGCGAGCGCGCGGAACTGGTCGGCGGCGAGGTGACCGCGGGCCCGGACGGGGCGGGCTGGCGGCTTTCGGCGAGGATTCCGGCATGACGGACGTGCGCGTGCTCGTGGCCGAGGACCAGCCCGCGGTGCGGGAGGGCTTGGTGCTGCTGGTCGGGCTGCTGCCGGGCATCGAGGTGGTCGGACAGGCGGGCGACGGTCTCGCGGCGATCGAGGAAACCGCGCGGCTGCAGCCCGATGTCGTGCTGATGGACCTGGACCTGCCGCGCTGCGACGGGGCGGCGGCGACCCGGCGGATCGTGGCGGACCTGCCGGGCACCCGGGTCGTCGTGCTCACCACCTACGCGGACAGCGCCTCGATCGTGCGGGCGTTGGACGCGGGTGCGGTCGGCTACGTGACCAAGGCGGCGAACGGCGACGAGATCGGCCGCGCGATCCACGCCGCGGCTGCCGGGCAGACCGTGATGGACCTGGCGGTGCAGCGGACGTTGCTGGCCGCGGCCCGGCGTCCGGCCGCGCCGCCGGAGGACGGGCTGACGGCGCGCGAGGTGGACGTGCTGAAGCTGGTCGCGGCGGGGCGGGGCAACCGGGAGATCGCGCGGGAACTGCAGGTCAGCGAGGCGACGGTGAAGACGCATGTGAACCGGATCTTCGCGAAGACCGGGTGCGGGACGCGGGCGCAGGCGGTCCGTTACGCGCATCAGCACGGGTACGCGGACTGACCCCCCGGCCCGCGCGGGCTTGCGGTCCGTGAAGGGCTCCTTGAGGGAATCCTATTCCCTCAAGGAGCCCTTCACGGACTTGAAGAGGCGATGGGCTGGGCGAACCATCCGGCCCGGAAGGCCGGAGCCTCCCCGGCCACCGCCCGGCGGCACCATCCCGCGACCGCTTCGCCGACCTCCTCCGGGCCGAGCGAAGACGTGTCGAGAACCGTCATCGCCCACCCAGGACCCGGTGCGTGGCCGACCCAGCGATCCCACCGCATTTCCGGCCAAGCGTCCGTCGTGACAGCTTCCGGAACATGCCCGGGATCGCGAGCGTGCGCACGCAGCCACGCCGCGAACCCTTGGTGCAAGGGGACAGCCTGGTTCGGCTCGCCGCGGCGGGCGAGCCGAGCCAGGTGGGCTTCGTCGCTGACGTCGAGCAGGCAGGCGGCGATGTCGATCCGGTCCGCGCTCGGAGCCGCCAGCGCTTCGCCGACCGGCACCGGATCACCGGCGAACAGCAGATGCTTGCCCTCAGCCTCAAGCACGATCGCGCGCTGCACCGCGACTTCTACCCGTTCCTGCCGCCACGCGACAGTGGGCACAGCCGGGATCGGCCCGAGCGTGCACAGTTCGGCGGTCTCGTACGTCTCGCCGAGCAGATGCCGCGCGTGCAAGCGGGCAGTGGTTTTGCCGACGCCGGAAGCGCCCGAAACGAGCAGCAACATGGCCCGCGACTTTACGGCTTACCGCCCAGCGCCTGCCACCGAATTCTCGCGCACATACCGCGAAAGCGTCGCCGAACCAACGCGTTCAGCCGAAACGCACTCCAGATGCGCGGTCCCGGTGCCGTCCGGGAACAGCCGGGTGCCGCTGCCCAGCACGGTGGGGAAGGCCAGCAGCCGGTACTCGTCGATCAGGTCCGCAGCCATCAGCGCGTGCACGACGCTGAGACTGCCGGTGACGACGATGTCGCGCTCCTCCTGTTTCACCGCGTCGACGAGGTCGCCGTCGAGCACCGACGAGTTCTGCCACGCGTCGGTGTCGGCCAGAGTGCTGGTGGCGACCAGCTTGGGCACGGCGTTCATCCGCTGTGCGAACGGGTCGTCGCGGTGCGGCCAAAGGCCGGAGAACAGCTGCCAGGTCGCGCGGCCGAGCAGCAGGACGCCGTCGTCCAGCGTGCTGCCGAGGCGGAACTTGTCGCCGGCGACGGAGTCCGGGCCGTGCCGGAAGGCCCAGCCGCCGCCGGGGGTCCCGGAGGAGCCGTCCGGATCGGACACGATGCCGTCGAGGGTGACGAATTCGATGACGATGACGCTCATGGCGGAGATCCCTAAGGTCGATGTTGTTCGGGGCGGGTGCCCTGGATGCCCAGGGCGATGGGGTGTGGCTGATGGCGTGTCTGCCGCAAGGTGGCTCGAAGGG
>NZ_JBSHAM010000115.1:0-22715 GCF_053611505.1 Amycolatopsis sp. NPDC054798
CGGGAATCTGATTCCCGCAAGGAGCCCTTCACGGTTTTCGGCCAGGATGCACAGGCTGAACTAAACAGGCTAGACTGTGCTTATGTCCGAAGACCCCTCCGTCCCGCCGCGCGTCGCCGAGTCCGCAGGCTGGATCCGCGGCGTCGTCGGCCAGCTGCACCGCAGGCTGCGGCAGGTCGACAACGCCGAGATCCTCACGCCGACCCAGACCGCGGTGCTCAACCGGCTGCACCGCGAAGGCCCGGCGACCCAGGCCGAACTCGCCGCCGCGGAGCACGTCCGGCAGCAGTCCATGGCCGCCACGCTCGGCGTGCTCGACTCGCTCGGCTACCTGAACCGCACGCGCGACCCCGCCGACGGCAGGCGCGTCGTGCTTTCGCTGTCCGATCTCGGCGCCAAGACCGTCATCGGGATCCGCCAGCACCGCGACGAATGGCTCGCCGCCGCGCTGGCCGACGAGCTGACCGAAGACGAACTCGAAACGGTCCGGCGCGCGCTGCCCTTGCTGCAGCGGATCGCCCAGCGCTGACCGCGCTGAACGCTGACCGCACTGAACCCTGAGGAGCACTGACGAACACCGCGACCGCCCCCGCGAAATCCCGTTTCGGCGCGCGCCTGGTGACCCCGCTGGTCGCGAGCGCCGTGCTGAATCCGATCAACTCCACGCTCATCGCCGTCGCGCTCGTCCCGATCGGGCAGGCCTTCGGCGCCGGGCCGGGCCGCACGGCCTGGCTGATTTCCGCGTTGTACCTGGCGACCGCGGTCGGACAGCCCGTCGTCGGGCTGCTCGTGGACCGCTACGGAGCGCGCCGTGTGCTGCTCGGCGGCGCGTCCGTCGTGATGGCGGCCGGGATCGCCGGGATGATCCCGGTCTCGGTCGAATGGCTCACCGGCGTGCGCGCTGTGCTCGGCATCGGGACCTGCGCCGGGTTCCCGGCCGCGATGGCGGTGCTGCGGCGGCGTGCCGACCAGATCGGCGAAGGCGTGCCCGCGCGGGTGTTGTCCGTGCTGGCGATGTCTTCGCAGACGATCATGGTGATCGGCCCGACGCTCGGCGGCGTGCTGATCGCGCTCCTCGGCTGGCCGGCGATCTTCGCGGTGAACCTGCCGCTGGCCGGTATTTCCCTCGTGCTGACTCTGCTGTGGGTGCCCAAGGACGCCCCGGTGGAGAAACCGGCCGAGCGGATCGACGTCGCCGGGATCGTGCTGTTTTCCGCTGCCCTGCTGGTGTTGCTGTGCTACCTGATGGCGCCCCGCGTCGGCGATCTGTGGCTGCTGGCCGCGGCGATCGCGCTCGGCGCGCTGTTCGCGCGGGTGGAACTGCGCGCCCGGAAGCCGTTCATCGACCTGCGGATGCTCGCCTCGAACGGACCCGTCCTGCGCACGTATGCGCGACAGGCACTGAGTTTCCTGGCGATCTACACGATCATGTTCGGCTACGTGCAATGGCTCGAAGAGGCTCGCGGGTTCGCCGAATCAGCTGCGGGGCTGCTGCTTCTGCCGATGTCCGGGACCGCCGTGGCCGCGGCCGCGCTGTCCGGGCGGCCGACTGGCATCCGGCTTCGGCTGGTGTTGGTCGGTGCCGCGCTCCTGGCCGGATCCGTCGCGCTGCTGTTCGTGGACGACGGCACCGCGGTGATCTGGCTGCTCGTGCTCGCCGCGTTGTTCGGCCTGGCGCAAGGGCTCACCAGCGTCGCCAACCAGACCACGCTCTACCGCGAAACCCCGGCCGAGACGATGGGCACCGCGAGCGGTCTCTTCCGGACCGCGCAATACCTCGGCGCGATCGTCGCGGCCACGATCATCGCCCAGTGCTACGGCGGGAACGCCGACTCCGGCGGGCTGCACCGACTGGCCGTCGTGCTGATCGTGACCAGCGGGTTGCTGCTGATCGTGACCGTCGCGGACCGCGCGCTGGCGCGGGCCGAACGCCGCGAACGCGCCCGGAGGCAGGCGGTGTGACGACCCCCGTCTTGGGTTCCGCACGGCAAAGGCGCACGATGTGCCCATGACTCGCGAAGCTCCGACTGGTGACGTGGACGAAGCCCGCCTCGAAGTGGGCAAGCCGAAAGGCTGGGCGGCCGGAATCCCGGGAGTCGCGGTTTCGCTCGCTCGCGGGGTGGAGCAGATGGGCCCGGTCCGCACCGCCCGCACGCTGCGGCTGCTGAACCAGCGGGACGGCTTCGACTGCCCGGGTTGCGCGTGGCCCGAGCCGCGGCAGGTCGACGGCGAGAAGCGCAAAATGGCGGAGTTCTGCGAAAACGGCGCGAAGGCGGTCGCCGAGGAGGCGACGAAACGCCGTGTCGGGCGAGAGTTCTTCGCCGCGCATTCAGTGTCCGAACTGAACGAGCGCACCGACTACTGGCTCGGCCAGCAGGGCCGGCTCACCGAGCCGATGGTGCTGCGCGAGGGCGCGTCGCACTACGAACCGATCTCGTGGGACGAGGCGTTCGGCGTGATCGCCGGCGAACTGCGCGCCCTGGCGAGCCCGGACGAGGCGATCTTCTACACCTCCGGCCGCACCAGCAACGAGGCCGCGTTCGTGTACCAGCTGCTGGTTCGCGCGTACGGCACGAACAACCTGCCGGACTGCTCGAACATGTGCCACGAATCCTCCGGCGCGGCGTTGTCGGCGACCACCGGCATCGGCAAGGGATCGGTGTCGCTGGCCGACATCCACCAGGCCGACCTGATCGTGGTCGTCGGGCAGAACCCCGGCACGAACCACCCGCGGATGCTTTCCGCGCTGGAGCAGGCGAAGGGGCACGGCGCGAAGGTCGTCGCGGTCAACCCGCTGCCCGAGGCCGGCCTGATGCGGTTCAAGAACCCGCAGAACGTGCGCGGCGTGGTCGGCAAGGGCACGCCGCTGGCCGACGAGTTCGCGCAGATCCGCCTCGGCGGCGACCTCGCGCTCTTCCAGGCGGTCGGGCATCTGCTGCTGCAGTGGGAAGAAGCCGCGCCGGGGTCCATTGTGGACCGCGAGTTCGTGGAGAACTCCACGCACGGCTTCGAGGACTGGGCCAAGCAGCGCAGCGAGATCGACTGGCCAGAGACGGAGAAGGCGACCGGCCTCAGCCGCGAGCAGATCGAGCGTCTCGCGCGGATGATCGCGACGTCCGAGCGCACGATCTACTGCTGGGCGATGGGCCTGACCCAGCACAAGCACGCGGTGCCGACGATCGCCGAGGTGGTGAACCTGGCGCTGGTGCGCGGGATGATCGGCAAGCCGGGCGCGGGCCTGTGCCCGGTGCGCGGCCACTCGAACGTGCAAGGCGACCGCACCATGGGCGTGTGGGAGAAAATGCCCGAGCCGTTCATGGACGCGCTCGACCGCGAATTCGGCATCAGCGTGCCGCGCAAGCACGGCTGGGACACCGTCGATTCGATCCGCGCGATGCTCGACGGCCGCGGCAAGGTGTTCTTCGCGATGGGCGGCAACTTCGCCTCCGCCACCCCGGATTCGGACCGGACCGCGGACGCGCTGCGCTCGTGCTCGCTGACCGTGCACGTCTCGACGAAGCTCAACCGTTCGCACGTCGTCCCCGGCCGCACCGCACTGATCCTGCCGACGCTCGGCCGCACCGAACGGGACGAGCAGGAATCCGGACGGCAGTTCGTGACGGTCGAGGACTCGATGTCCCAGGTGCACGCCTCGCGCGGGCGGCTGGCCCCGGCGAGCGACGACCTGCTGTCCGAGGTCGCCATCGTCTGCCGGCTGGCGGAGCGGCTGCTCGGCGCGGACCACGCGGTGCCGTGGCGGTCGTTCGAGAAGAACTACGACCTGATCCGCGACCGCATCGCCGCCGTAGTGCCGGGCTGCCACGACTACAACCGGCGCGTCCGCGAACCGGACGGTTTCGTGCTGCCGCACGCGCCGCGCGACTCGCGGGAGTTCACCGGCACGGCCACCGGCAAGGGCACGTTCACGGTGTCGGAGCTGGAGTATCCGGAGGTGCCGGAAGGCCGGTTGCTGCTGCAGACGCTGCGCAGCCACGACCAGTACAACACCACGATCTACGGTCTGTCCGACCGGTATCGCGGCATCGAGGACGGGCGCCGGGTCGTGTTCGTGCACCCGGACGACCTGGCCGCGCTGGGGGTCGCGGACGGGGAAATCGTGGATTTGGTCTCGGAATGGCGTGACGGGGAGCGGCGGGCGCCCAGCTTCCGCGCGGTGGCGTACCCGACGGCGCGGGGGTGTGCGGCCGCGTATTTCCCTGAGGCGAATGCGTTGGTGCCGCTGGATTCTGTCGCGGAGAAGTCGAATACGCCGGTGTCGAAGGCTGTGGTGATCCGGCTGGAACCGCATCGCCACGCGTGACCTGCTTGTGAGTGGCTACGCCGGTTCTAACCGGCATAGCCACTCACAAGACCTCAGTCGATGCAGTTGTCCCCATCCGACGTCACCGGCTGCGGCTGGTCGGCCTTCACCGGCCCGCCACCCGCGGCCCCGCCGTCCGACACCCCCGGTCCCGAGTAGACCTTCCCCAGCACCACCTGGATATGCCCAGCGGGAACGTCCGTCGATTCCTTAATGGACAGTCCGCCCAGCTCCTTCGCCACCTCAGCCCCCTCGGCGGCAAGCGCAGCGGGATACCGCACGATCGACGTCCGCTGCGACGGCGCATTGCCCGCTGCAGTCGCGGCGAACCCCTTGCCTTTCAACACATCCGCGACCCGCGCCGCGAGCCCGGAAGCCCCACCGGCGTTGGAAATGTCCACCGCCGCCTTCGGTGCGGCCGGCGGCGCGGCGGGCTGCGAAGCGCCGATCAGCCCGGCCGCGAACGCTTTCACCTTCGCGGGATCCACCTGCACCGCGGTCGCCGTGGGATGGGAACGGTCGTACCGGTAGTCCGGGTTCTCCACCGGGATCGTCGTGAACTGGATGCCGCCGCCGGACACCCCGCGCATCTTGCCGACGAAGTCCAGGATGTCCCACGACTGGTCCAGCACCACCGACCGCTTCACCGCGTCGATGAGATCGCTCAGCTTGCCCGGGTCGGCGAGCGTCCCGGCCGAGAGCACCTGATGCGCCATCGAGGCGAGGAACACCTGCTGCCGCCGCATCCGGCCGAAGTCGGTGCCGGGCAGGTTGTCGCGCTGGCGCACGAAAGCGAGCGCGGCGCCGCCGGAGAGCCGCTGTTTGCCGGCCGGGAAATCCGCGCCCGAGTTCTCGTCCTTGGTGGCCTTCTTCAGGCACACCTCGACCCCGCCGACGGCCTTGCTGATCTCGGAGAAGCTCAGCAGGTTGACCTCGGCGTAGTGGTCGATCGTGACACCGGTGAGGTCCTCGACCGCCTGCCGCGTCGCCTTGCGCGCCGCGGTCATGGACTCCTTCTCGATCTTGTCCTTGTCGGTTTCCCCGGCCGAGCGCAGTTTCGACGCCTCGGCCGCCTTGCCGCGGCCGAACGCGGCGTTGATCTTGCTTTTCCCGCCGGGCATCGAGACGTACGAGTCGCGCGGGATCGAGAACGCCTTGACCTCCTGCTGCCCGTCCGGAATCCGCATCACGATCAGCGTGTCGGTGAGGTCGTCGCCGTTCGCGCCGGCGCGCAGTTCGTCGAGCACGCTCTGCGGCAGCGGGCTCCCGTCCGGGCCCTTCCGCGCGTCCCGGCCGACCAGCAGGATGTCCATCGCCCCGTCGGCGTGCTTCTGGCCCTCGTCCACCGATCCGCCGCCGCCGATCACGTCGCTTCGCGTGATGTCGTCGAGCGCGCTCAGAGTAGAGAACCCGTAGGCCGTGCCCGCGAAAACCACCATCGAAAGCGCGCCGGCGATAACTTTTCCTGCGATCCGCACGCCTCTCTGGACGTCCGGGGACGCCGATCTGCTGCATTCGTGACACAGCTCACAGCTCAGCGCAGGTGTGAGGCCCCGTTCACGTCCAGGATCGCGCCGGACGCCCACGGCGTCTCCGACGAGGCCAGGAACACCACCGCTTCGGCGATCTCCTCCGGTTCGGCGACCCGGCCGAACGGGCTCTGCTCCCGCACCTCGTCGGTGACCCGGTCGGCGACGCGCTCGGTCGCGGTGAAGCCCGGAGCGACCGAGGTGACCGAGATGCCGTGCGGGGCCAGCTGGACCGCCAGCGATTGGCCGAACGAATGCAGCGCGGCTTTGCTCGCCCCGTACGGCAAGTACTCCGGCTCGCCGCGGAACGCCCCGCGCGACCCGATGTTCACGATCCGGCCGGGCACGCTGCGGGCGATGAGATGGCGGGCGACGTGGAAGGAAACGTTGGCCGCGCCGAGGAGGTTGACGTCCAGCGTGTGCCGCCACGCCTCCTGCCAGTCCGCATAGGACATTTCGGCGATCGGCGTGCGGGTGGCCGGGGTGGTCCCGACCGCGGCGTTGTTGACCAGCACGTCGACCCCGCCGAGCTGTTCCTCGGCGACGTCGGCGACCCACTGCGCGGCGTCGGGGTTGCCGAGGTCGCCGGACACGAGCACGTGCCCGGACCCGGGCAGCGCCTCGAGCGTCTCGCGCGCGGCCTCCCGGTTGGATCCACAGTGGACGGCGACCCGGTCGCCCCTGGTGGCGAAGGCGACGGCGATGGCGCGGCCGATCCCGCGCGAAGCTCCGGTGACGAGGACGTTCATTTCGCGAACAGCTGCGTCTCGTCGCGGAACGCCTTGAACTCCAGTGCGTTCCCGGCCGGGTCGTGCAGGAACATCGTCCACTGCTCCCCCGCCTCGCCGGCGAACCGCTGATACGGCTCGATCACGAATTCGGTCCCCGCCGCGCGCAGCCGCCCGGCCAGCTCGTGGAAGCTGTCGACGTCGAGCACCAGGCCGAAATGCGGCACCGGCACGTCGTGCCCGTCGACCGGATTGCGGCCCGCTTCCGCGCGAGCTCCCGGTACCACGTGCGTGACGACCTGGTGGCCGCGGAAGTTCCAGTCGATCCACGCGTCCGACGAACGGCCCTCCGGCAGGCCGAGCACTCCGCCGTAGAACTCGCGGGCCTTCGGCAGGTCGTCGACCGGAATGGCCAGGTGGAAGGCGGGACGGACAGCCATGGGGCACTCCTTCGGCGCGGGGATCGGTGTCTCCACGTTGACTGGCAGATGTTCGAATGTCAACATTAGGACGTGGAAATCACCCCGCTGAGGAAGGCGGCGCGCCGCGGGCTCGCCGACGAGGCCGCCGACCGCGTGCGCGAAGCCATTTTCGCCGGGCATTTCCGGCCCGGCGCGCCGTTGCGCGAGGTCGAACTCGCGGCGTCGCTGGAGATCAGCCGCGGTTCGGTGCGCGAGGGCATCGCCCAGCTCGCCCGGGAAGGACTGGTCCGCTGCGACTGGCACCGGCCGACCACAGTGGTCGACGTAACCCCCGAAGACGTCGAAGAGGTCTACTCGGTCCGTGCCGCACTGGACCGACTCGCTGCGGTCACCGCCCGCGCCACCGCGTCCGCTGAGGATCTGGACGCATTGGACGCGCTGGTCGCCGACCTGGCGAAGGCGGTCCGGTCGAAAGCCGACGGGCCGCAACTGCTGGCGCTGGACATCGCGTTCCACGACCGCGTGTACGCCGCCGCGGGCAACGGCCGCCTGACCGAAGCGTGGCACGCGGTTCGGTCGCAGGTGTTTTTGTTTCAGCTGCAACGGGTTTCGCTCGGTCATGAGCATTACCGGGCTCGGGTGGTCGACGAACATCGCGAGCTGGCGGAGCTGATCCGCAGCGGTGACCGGGAGCGGCTCGCCCGGGTCGCGGAGCATCATGTGGAGTCCGCCCGGGAGAGCTTGCTCGGCCGGATCCGAACTGAGTAGTTTCCCGCCTTCGCCGGATCGCGTGGCCTGGCAGGATCGTGAGGTGACCACCGAAACCGCTCAGCCGAGCCGAGCCCGCATCGCGCTTGCCGGCGCCTTGCACGGCATCAGTGCGCTAGTCGGCTGCGCCCTCGTGCTGTGCGGGATCTCGGCTGTCCTGATGAGCGCGGCGCAGTTCCTGAGCGCTCCGGCCATGGTCGGGCTCATCGTGCTCGGCATTTACCTGCACGTCGGGCTGTACCTGGTGCCGATCGCCGCTGGGATCGGGGCCCTCGCCGCCTCGCTCGGCGCGCCGGAGCGAGCGAAGCGGCGAGTGTGGATCACGGTCGCAGTGCTCTCCACGCTGTTCCCGATCGTCGTGTTCACCACGGCGACTGTCCAGCTGGCGTAACCATTTTCGCCCGGTTGGCAGAACAGCCCGGCCAATCCGCCGCGGCCTGCCAGGATTACCGGATGGACACCGAACCCGGTCGAACGCGCGTCGCGCTCGTCGGCGCCTTGCACGGCGTCGGCGCGTTTGTGGTCTCCGCTCTGGTGCTGTGCGTGCTCGCGGCAGGGCTGGCGGCTGGTTCGAAGGTGCTGAGCCTGCCGGACGCGTTCAAGATCATCGTGGTCGTTTCCTTCCTGCACTTCGGGTTTTTCGCCCTCCCGATCGCGGCCGGAATCGGTGCGCTGACCGCCTCGCTGGGCGAGCCGAGCCGGGCAGCGCACCGCGTGTGGCTCACGGTTTCCCCGCTGACTTTGGTGTTCCCGATCGTTTTCGTCGCCTTGACTGCTACGCGACCGGCATAGCTTCTTTCGCCTTCGCGAGCGCCTCTTCGATCCGCTTGTTGCTGGTCATGCTCATCGTCACCAGAGTCATCGACACCAGCACACCCGCTGCCGCCACGTACGGCACTCGCACGCCGGCCGTCGCGGCGAGCCAGCCGCCCAGCACGGCACCCGCCGGTGCGGCCGAGGCTGAGACCAGTCGCGACGCCGCGGCGACCCGGCCCATCAACCGCGCCGGGACCACGACCTGGCGCAGCGAACCGCCAAGCACCATGGTCGCCGCCATCGCGCAGCCGCAGAGCGCGAACATCGCCCCGGCGAACCACGGGTCCCGGGCGAGACCGAAGGCCAGCACCGCGCCGCCCTCGACCACCGCGGTGGCGGTGAGCGCAGTGCCAGTCCCCAGCCATTTCTCCAGCGGTCCGGCGAGCACCATCGCGCCCACCAGTCCCCCGGCCGCGTCCGCAGCGAGCAGGAAACCGTATCCGGCGGACTGCAGGCCCAACGCGTCCTTCGCGAACACCACCAGCACCGCCCCGAAAGCACCGAACGCCAGGTTCCCGACCGCGGGGCGCAGGGCTAAACCGAGCAGCAGCCGATCCTTGACGACGTAAGCGAAACCCTCTTTCGAGTCCGCCCACACCGAGCGTCCCGGCTCGCGTTTCGGCACCGGCGCCGGCGGCAGCGTGCGGATCAGCACCGCACTGGCCACATAGGTCAGTGCGTTCACCGCGAACGGCAGCGTTCTCCCCACGGTGAAAAGAAAACTGCCGATCGGCGGTCCGGTGAACTGCCCGGCAGCGGTGGACGCCCCGCGCAGGTAGCCGTTGGCCCGGCGGAGCAAGTTCTGGTCACGGGCGAGCAGATCCGGCAGGTACGCCTGCGCGGCGGTGTCGAAGAACAGCGTGCCGGTGCCGAGCAGGAACGCCACCCCGAGCAGGACCGGAATGCTGAGCCAGCCCAGTGCGCCCGCGACCACCGTCACCACCAGCAGCGCGGCCCGCGCCAGATCCGCGATCCACATCGTGCGCCGCCGGTCCCAGCGGTCGACCAGCGCACCGGCGAACAGCCCGGCCACCGGATACGGCGCGAGCACCGCCACCGTCACCAGGCTGACCACCAGCGGATCACTGTCCAGCAGCACCGCCAGCAACGGCAAAGCCGCGACATACGCGCCGTCGCCGAGAGAACTGACCGTCGCGGCTGTCCACAAGCGACTGAACGCGGGCGGCATTTTCGACTTGGTCATCTGGCCGCTCCGGGACCCGGACGGAAGAACGCGACCGCGACGGTAGCGGCGGCCTCGTCGGCATCGCGCGCGTCCCGCACTTCGTCGAGCAGTTCGGCCAACCGGCGCTCGAACTCCTCGAACCGCTCCTCGCTGATCCGCGTGTGCTGCATCCGGACGTACCGGTGCGAGCCCTCGGGCGCGGTCGAGAGGTCGTCGAGCGCGTGCTGCAGCAGCACGTCCCGCTGCCCCGCGGCCGGTTCGGGCAGCTCGATGCTCCGCCCGACGTGCGCGTAGTAGCGCTCGATCACGCCGCGCACCTTCCGCGTGCGCACGACGTGCACGAGCCCGGCGCGCTCCAGCACCCGCATGTGGTAGCTGGAGCTGCCTTTCGCGATCCCCAGCTGCTCGGCGACCTGCGTAATCGTCGCGGGCCCGTCGCGCAGCACCGCGAGCACGCGGTGCCGCACGACGTTGCTGACCGCGCGCAGCTGGTCGGTCGTCTCGACATGGACAGTGTCTTGGGGCGGGACATAGCCCGCCTGGTCGTCCCCAGTCACGGGGACAATGGTCAACGACTCTTGACCATTTGTCCAGCCCTTATTTCAGCAGCGAGCTCCCGGCCGCGCTCAGCCGCCGAACAGCCCGACCACCTTCCGGATCAGCTCGACCACTCCGTAGGCGAACGGGGCGAGCACCCACAGCCAGGCGATCACCAGCAGGAGGGTCCGGCCGCTGGAACGGCCTTCGGCACTCGTCATCACGCCTCGCTCCCCACCGCGGCCGGACCGGCCGGTTCGTGGAATTTCTCCTTCACCGGGCGCACGCATTCGTTCGCGACGAACCCGACCACCAGCAAGCCGATCATGATCCAGAACGACAACTGGTAGAGATCCGGCCCGGTCTTGCCCGCGGCCTTCTGGCTGTCCGCGATCCCGTCCACGATCAGCGGCCCGAGCACGCCCGCCGCGGACCACGCGGTCAGCAGCCTGCCGTGGATCGCGCCGACCTGATAGGTGCCGAACAGGTCCTTGAGATACGCCGGGAGCGTCGCGAATCCGCCGCCGTAGAAGGACAGGATCAGCATCGCGCACAGCACGAACACGAGCTTCGAGCCGTTCGTGGTCAGCGCGATCACGAGGTACAGCAGCGCGCCGACGCCGAGGTAGAACCGGTAGATGTTCTTGCGCCCCGCCAGATCCGACGTGGACGACCAGACGAACCGGCCCAGCATGTTGGTGAGCGAGAGCAGCGCGACGAACCCGGCCGCGGACGCGGTGCCGACCGGGACCGAGGTGCCCTTGAAGAAGTCGGTGATCATCGGCGCGGCCTTCTCCAGGATTCCGATGCCCGCGGTCACGTTGAGGCACAAGACAATCCACAGGCACCAGAACTGCGGAGTCTTCAACGCGTTCGCCGCCGAGACATTCGCCGTGGAGATCATCGGCTTGACCGCGGCCTGCTTCACCGCGCCCGCCGGACGCCAGTCGTCGGCCGGGACCCGGACGATCAGCACGCCCATCGTCATGAACACCGCGTACACGATCCCGTGAATGAGGAACGCCGTCGCGATGTCGCCCGTCGTGGGCGAGGCGCCGAGCATCGCCGACGACCACGGCGACGCGATCAGCGCACCTCCGCCGAAGCCCATGATCGCGATCCCGGTGGCCATGCCCGGCCGGTCCGGGAACCATTTGATCAGCGTCGACACCGGCGAGATGTAGCCGATGCCGAGGCCGATCCCGCCGACCCCGCCGTAACCGGCCACCACGAGCCAGAACTGGCCGGTCGCGACGCCGAGCGCGGCGAGCAGGAACCCAGTCGAGAAACACACCGTGGCGACCGCCATCGCCCAGCGCGGCCCGTTGCGCTCCACCAGGGTGCCGCCGAACGCGGCGGACAGGCCCAGCATCACGATGCCGAGCTGGAACGGCAGCCCGGACTGCGTGCCGGACAGCCCCAGGGTCTTCTCCAGCGGCGTCTTGAAAACACTCCACGCGTAGGCTTGGCCGATCGACAGATGGATGGACAGCGCGGCCGGCGGCACGAGCCAGCGGGTCCAGCCGGGCGGTGCGACGATGCGGGAACGGGCAAGGAAGCCGGGGACAGCCATCGGCGGTCTCCTCCCAACAGTGACGAGGTGCTGGGAATGGTTTACCAGATCCTCGGCGTTGCGCCGGATGACTGTCGAATGACCTGAGGCTGTCTTGTCGATGACGACAAAGGACAGCGCCGAAGACGACAAAACGAGCGGGAGCGGGCGATGGGCAGAGTGACGGTGCGGCGGCCGGTACGGCGGATCTCCGCGGCCGGCGAACGGCGCCGGCCGGACTCGCTGGCCGCCGAGGAGCCGTTGGAGCTGCGGGTCGGCGGCAAGGCGCTCGCGGTGACAATGCGCACGCCCGGCCACGACGTCGAACTGGCGCACGGCTTCCTGCTGTCCGAAGGCGTGCTGGGGTCTCGTGAGGACGTGGCCGTCGCGCGTTACTGCGACGGCGTCGACGACCAGGGCCGCAATACCTACAACGTGCTCGACATCGCACTCGCCGACGGGGTAGCCCCGCCGGACACCGGCGTCGAGCGGAACTTCTACACGACCTCTTCGTGCGGCGTCTGCGGCAAGGCCGCGCTCGACGCGGTGAAGCTGCGCAGCCGATTCTCCCCCGCCGCGTCCGAGTTCACCGTGAAGACCGACGTCCTCACCCAGTTGCCGGACCGGTTGCGGGAAAAGCAAAAAGTCTTCTCGTCCACCGGCGGCCTGCACGCCGCCGGACTGTTCACTTCGGACGGTCAGCTCGTCGTCGTGCGCGAGGACGTCGGACGGCACAACGCGGTGGACAAGGTGCTCGGCTGGGCGCTGCAGGCGGACCGGATCCCTGCCCCCGACCTGGGGCTGCTGGTCTCCGGCCGCGCCTCGTTCGAACTGGTGCAGAAGGCCGCGATGGCCGGTATCGGGCTGCTTGCCGCGGTGTCCGCGCCGTCGTCGCTCGCGGTCGAACTGGCCGAAGAGAACGGCATGACGCTCATCGGTTTTCTCCGCGGCGACAGCATGAATCTCTACACCGGAGACCAGCGCCTGCTCACCTGATCACGCTTCGGCGGGCACCCAGTTGCCGTGGAAGCCGTGCGGGACCCGGTCCGGCAGGTGCACCTCGGCGACGGTTTCGAGGGTGCCGGCGTCGAGCAGGACAAGGTCGCTGCGCGCCTCGGCCGCGTCGTAGACGTAGCCCATCAGCACGCCCTCGTCCTCGCCCGCGTCCGCACTGGACGGAACGAACACGAACTCGCCCGGCTCGCGCCCGGGACCGAACCGGCGCGCGTCCACGGAACCCTTGCGCAGGTCGTGTTTGTACACCGCGCCGACGCTGCGCGACCGGTCGTCGATCGCCGTCGTGTAGCCGTACCGGTGCGGCAAACCCACCAGCCGCTCGTCCACTCGCGGGAACTCCTGGCCGTGCTCGTCGATCCGGTCTTCGACGACTTTCCCCGCGGAGAGATCGACGGTCCACCGGTCGAGCGTCGGCTCGCCTTCGGCCGGGCCGTGCAGCGCGCGGTCGAACATCTTCGGGTGGCGGACCACGTCGAGCACGATCCGGTCGTCCTCGTCGTAGGCGTTGAGCGGGTGGAAGACGTAGCACTGCCCGACGTCGAACCAGCGGACGTCGCCGTTGTCCCCCTCGCGCGGCATCACGCCGATGCGCGCCGGATAGTCCGGATTCCACCGGTAGGGCAGGGAACTCACGCCGCGGCCGGTGCGCGCGGTCAGCGGGTCGGGCACGTCGACCGGCACCGGGGCCTGGTCCGGATCGAAGGTGACCGGCAGGTCGTAGAACACGACATACCGTTCGGTGAGCGAGAAATCGTGCATCATCGGCGCGCCGGTGACCTCGACGTCGACTGTGCGCCGCGCCCGGCCGTCGGTGCCGACCACCGAATACTGCACCCGGTTCCCGAGCCCGAATTGGTACGAAACCGCGTGCAGTTCACCGGTCCGGGGGTCACGCTTCGGGTGAGCCGTGTACCCGGAAAGGGTGCCGCCGAAATCGCAGACGCCGAGAGTGTCCAGTTCCTCGCTGAGTTCCCATTGCGGCAGCCCGCCCTCGACCAGCGCGATCGTGCGCCCGGCGTGCCCGATGACGTTGGTGTTGGCCCCGGCTTCGTCGGTACCGACCCGGCGGCTGCGGTACCACTCGGCCCGGCCGTCGCGCAGCCGCACGCCGTGCACCATGCCTCGGCCGAGGAACCAGTGGTGAGTTTCCGGATCCGGGTCGCTCGGATTCGGCCCGTTGCGCAGATACCGGCCGTCGAGATAGCCGGGCAGCTGCCCGGTGACCGTCAATCGGGTGCTCGTGTACTCGCGCTCGACCGGCGCGAAGTTGCCTTCGAGGAACAGGTTTCCCATGGCGCGCTCCCGTTCATAACGTGGTTATGGCCACAGGTATAACAGGGTTATGAGATACTGGCAAGCATGAGCGAGCGGACGCGGGGCGAACAGGCGCGGGCACAACTCGTCGAGGCGGCGATCCGGCTGCTGGCCGACGGCGGCGCGGAAGCACTGCAAGCCCGCAAGCTGGCGGCCGAGATCGGCGCGTCCACCATGGCCGTCTACACCCACTTCGGCGGAATGTCCGCGCTCACCGATGCCGTTGCACAGGAAGGGTTCCGGCGGCTGAGCGCGAACATGGCCACGGTCGGGCAGACCGACGACCCGGTGGCCGATCTGTACCGCCTCGCACTGGCCTACCGCCGCACCGCGGTGGAGCACCCGGAACTGTTCGCGCTGATGTTCCGCGAGGCGGGGGCGCGCGGACAAGCCGTGGGCGACCTGTTCAAGGAGGACCAGGACACCGAAGCCGCGGCGTCGTTCCGGGGCATGGTCGCCGCCGTCGCGCGCACCGTCGAGGCCGGACGGCTCAAGGGCGACCCGCTCGCCGTCGCCTCACAAGTGTGGAGCGCGGTGCACGGCTATGTCACCCTCGAACTGCTGGGCCATTTCGGCCGGGGCGACCGCGGGGTGACCGACGTCCTCGGGCCACTCTGCGTGACGCTGGTCGTCGGGCTCGGAGACCGCCCTGCCGCCGCCCGGGCGTCCGTGGGGCTGGTCACAACAACAGAGTGAAGATCTTCAGAAGGCAACGTTTTGTCCCTTCGCCACGTCTTACGCTATATGGGTGAGGGGGATCGGGTGACCGAGGAGACTGAGGGCCGAAGGCGGGTGAGCCGCCGGTCCATGCTGATCGCGGGCGCCTCGGGCCTCGGCATTGCCGGGCTCGCGGTGGGGAGCGCGACCGGGGTGGTGCCGTTCAACCAGGCACTGCAACGGGCACTGGGCGTCACGTCGTCGACGCCGGTTACCCAATTGGGCAGCATGCGGGTGGAGCGGGTCTACTCGCACGCCCGCGGCCGGGAAGTGGATCTCGTTTTCCTGCTGCCGAGCAAAAAGCCGCCGGCCGGTTTGCCCATTTCGCTGATGCTGCACGGCCTGCACGGTTCCGCGCGTTCGGCCGCGCCGAGCGGATTGCTGAAGCAGCTGGGCAGCGACGTCGCGCGCAAAGCCGTGCCCGCGTACGGCTTCCTCGCGATCGACGGCGGCGACAACTACTGGCACCAGGTCCGTCCCGGCGACGACCCGATGGCGATGCTGCTGGAAGAAGTCCCGCAATGGCTGCGCGCCCGCGGATTCGGCGGCACGGACGGACTGCCGTTCGCGTGCGCCGGAGTGTCGATGGGTGGTTTCGGGGCACTGCTGTACGCCCGCCGCCGAGCCGAACGCCGCCAGCCGCCAGCCGCGGTCGCCGCGATCGCCCCGGCGCTGATCACGTCGTGGCCGGAAATGGCGAAACGCCGCATTTTCACCGGCATGACCGACTGGACGTCTCTCGATCCGCTGCGCCATCAGTCCGCTTTGCAGGGCATTCCGACGGCCGTTTACTGCGGTACGGAGGACCCGTTCATCACGGGCGTGCGGCGGTATATCGCGGAAACGCGCCCGACCATCGGGTATACCGCGCACGGGAAGCACAGCGACACGTTTTTCCGGACCACGGTGCCGAGCATGGTGGGGTTCCTGGGGAAGCATTTGCGGCAGAAGGCTTGAGCCTGCTTCGCCGGGATCAGAAGAGGCTCGCCAGTTCGTCGATCACGTGCGTCGGGGTGCCCAGGAACAGGTCCGTTGACGCTGGTTCGTACGCGATGTTCACGGTGTCCAGCCGGTAACGCCACTCGGTGCTGTAACCACTGAAACGGTAATTGACCTGCCACCGCAGCCATTCGCCGCGGCCCAGCCGGTACGCCGGAGGACGGCGCGGACGCTTGGGGCTCGCGTAGCGGATCGCGTCCAGTTTCACCCGGAGCAGGTCGCCCGCCTCGTCGAGACGAACCATCGAATACAGCTCCGCCCGTGCTTTTTCCGGCACGCCTTCCCCAGCCTCGAACCGGGCCTCGAAATCCGTCTCTTCGTCCATCCGCACCATCTGGGCAAAGGGCGCGGTCAACGCCGGAAGCGGGAATGCGATCGGGGCCGCGTTGCGCCGAGCCGCCTCCGCACCGCCGCGGGATTTCTTCGTCCACGAGGTGCACACCCACTGCACGACCGCATCCACCGTGCCATCCTCCACCGCGGAGGACGACCGCCGCGAGCGAGTTACGAAACCCAGCGGGCCACGACCGACATCACCCAGAACCCGACCATCGCCGCGAGCGCCGTCAGCAACGACCAGCGCAGCTGCTGCGCCCGCGTCTCCGAACCGCGCAGGCGGCGCAGGAACAGCCACGACACCACGAACAGCGGGATCGGCAGCAGCGGCAGCGCCGACAGCCGGGTGCCGACCGCGACCAGGCACACCAGCGTGAACAGCGCGAGCATGATCTCGGACGCGCGGAGCAGCCACGGGAACCGCGTCAGCACGGACGCGGCGACCCGTTCGCTCAGCTCCACGAGGCCGACCGGCGCGGCGGACGGCTCGGTTTCGGCGGGTACCGCTTCGCCGGGGTCGGCAGTGTCGTCCCCCCGGGGTGCGGTCAGCGGCACGGTTGTCATCCTGTCCATTATCGCGCCTGCCGCGGACACCCGGACAGCCGACTCCTGCTAACGCCCGGCCGACGCCCGGGTCAGGCCGACTTCTCGCCGCGCTCGCTGCGGGTGCGGCGCGACGGCTGGCGAGCCACGATCGTGGGGTTGACGTTCTCCCGCACGGTCTGCTCGGTGATCACGACCTTGGCCACGTCCTCGCGGCTCGGGATGTCGTACATGACCGGCTGGAGGACCTCCTCCATGATCGCGCGCAGGCCGCGGGCGCCGGTGCCGCGCAGCACGGCCTGGTCGGCGATGGCCTCGAGCGCGGTCTTGGTGAACTCCAGCTCGACGTTGTCCATCTCGAAGAGCTTCTTGTACTGCTTCACCAGTGCGTTGCGCGGCTGGGTGAGGATCGAGACGAGCGATTCCTTGTCCAGGTGGTTCACCGTCGCCACGACCGGGAGCCGTCCGATGAACTCCGGGATCAGCCCGAACTTGATCAGGTCCTCCGGCATGGTCTCGGAGAACACGTCGCTGCCCTCGATCTCGGCCTTCGTGCGGATCTCCGCGCCGAAGCCGAGGCCGCGCTTGCCGACCCGCTCGTTGATGATCTTTTCCAGCCCGGCGAACGCGCCCGCGACGATGAACAGCACGTTCGTGGTGTCGATCTGGATGAACTCCTGGTGCGGATGCTTCCGCCCGCCCTGCGGCGGCACCGACGCGGTGGTGCCCTCGAGGATCTTCAGCAGCGCCTGCTGCACGCCCTCGCCGGACACGTCGCGGGTGATCGACGGGTTCTCGCTCTTGCGGGCGATCTTGTCGACCTCGTCGATGTAGATGATGCCGGTCTCGGCGCGCTTGACGTCGTAGTCGGCCGCCTGGATCAGCTTCAGCAGGATGTTCTCGACGTCCTCGCCGACGTAGCCCGCCTCGGTGAGCGCGGTGGCGTCGGCGATCGCGAACGGGACGTTCAGCAGCTTCGCCAGCGTCTGCGCGAGGTAGGTCTTGCCGCAGCCGGTGGGGCCGAGCATCAGGATGTTGGACTTGGCCAGCTCGACCGGCTCGTCCTTGGAGTCCTTCGGGCCGGATTTGTCGTCGGCCTGGATCCGCTTGTAGTGGTTGTACACCGCGACCGCGAGCGTCTTCTTCGCGTCGTCCTGGCCGATGATGTACTGCTCGAGGAATTCGTGGATGTCGGCGGGCTTGGGCAGCTCGTCGAGCTTCACGTCGCCGGCTTCGGCCAGCTCCTCTTCGATGATCTCGTTGCAGAGGTCGATGCACTCATCGCAGATGTAGACCCCTGGCCCGGCAATGAGCTTCTTCACCTGCTTCTGGCTCTTGCCGCAGAAAGAACACTTCAGCAGGTCGCCGCCGTCACCGATCCGTGCCATGGCCGTTGACCTCGTCCCCTCCGGTGCGCGAGCGCACCTGCACAACTGGATGGCGGCCCCGGGACTGCCAGGCGTTCCCGGAACCCACACGCATTGCCATCGACGGTACCCGCCCGAAGGCGCGGGCGGGAACACCCGACCCCCATAGGGCCCGTCGACGACCGACAGTAGACCAGCGGACCGGTGCGCGTCGCGGATTCGGCGCGCACCGGCCCGTCGCGGTCAGTTCGCCGAGGCCTTCCGGTACGGGAGCACCTCGTCGATCAGGCCGTAGGCCTTGGCCTCCTCGGCGGTGAGGATCTTGTCCCGCTCGATGTCAGCCTTGATCTCGTCCGGTTCCTTGTTCGTGTGCTTCGCCAGGATGACCTCCATCTGGCGGCGCACGCGCTGGATCTCGTTGGCCTGGATCTCCAGGTCCGAGACCTGCCCGTAGGTGCCCTCGGTGGCCGGCTGGTGGATCAGCACGCGCGCGTTCGGCAGCGCCATGCGCTTGCCCGGCGTGCCCGCCGCCAGCAGCACCGCGGCGGCCGAGGCGGCCTGGCCGAGGCACACGGTCGAGATGTCCGGGCGGATGTACTGCATGGTGTCGTAGATCGCCATCAGCGACGTGAACGACCCGCCCGGGGAGTTGATGTAGATGCTGATGTCGCGGTCCGGGTCCTCGTGCTCGAGGTGCAGCAGCTGGGCCATCACGTCGTTCGCCGACGCGTCGTCCACCTGCACGCCGAGGAAGATCGTCCGCTCCTCGTACAGCTTGTTGTACGGGTTGGACTCCTTCACGCCGTAGCTGGTGCGCTCGACGTAGGACGGGAGGATGTACCGCGACTGAGGAGACAGTGCGGAATTCGGAGCCCGGAAGTCACCCGGGAGCCGGAAGTTGCTCATGATGCTCTCCTGTGTGGTGCTTCGGGGCTCAGTTGCTCGAGGTCAGGCCGCTGTCGCGGGTCAGCACGTGGTCGACGAAGCCGTAGTCCTTCGCCTCCTGCGCGGTGAACCAGCGGTCGCGGTCGCCGTCCTTGATGATCTGCTCGGTGGTCTGGCCGGTCTGCTCGGCGGTGATCTTCGCGAGCTCCTGCTTCCACTTGTTGAACAGGTCCGCCTGGATCGCGATGTCGGAGGCGGTGCCGCCGACGCCCGCGGACGGCTGGTGCATCAGGATGCGCGCGTGCGGGAGCGCGTAGCGCTTGCCGGGGGTGCCCGAGGAGAGCAGGAACTGCCCCATCGAGGCCGCCATGCCCATCGCGTAGGTCGCCACGTCCGGGCGGATGAGCTGCATGGTGTCGTAGATCGCGAACCCGGCGGTCACCGACCCGCCCGGCGAGTTGATGTAGAACCGGATGTCCGATTCGGCGTCGTCCGCGTCGAGCAGCAGGAGCTGCGCGGTGAGCCGGTTGGCGACCTCGTCGTTGACCTCGGAGCCGAGAACGACGATGCGCTCCTGGAGCAACCGCTCGAACACCGAGTCGGTGAGGTTGAGCCCCGCGGTGCCGGTCCGCCCCTCGGGCATGTGCTGCTTCACGTCTGCCTGCCTTTTCACCGGCGGCGGGCCGCCTGTGAAAGCCGCGCCGCCGCTGTCGTGTTCAGATGCTTGAGATCTTGCAACCGACCCTAACGAACTTGGGCGGTGCAGAATGCCTGACACCGCCCAAGTTCGCTTACAGCTTTACTCGGCTGGGGTCGCCGCCGCTTCTTCGGTGACCTGCGTCTCCTCGCCAGCCGGCTCTTCGTCGGAGCCGAACAGCTCGCTCAGGTCGACCTCGGACCCGGACGCGTCCTTCACCGTGGTGCCGCGCACGACCGACGCGAGCGCCTTGCCGCGGCGGACGTCGGCGTAGATCGCGGTCAGCTGGCCGGACTGCTGGGCCCGCTGCACGTACTCGTCCGGGCTGACGCCGAAGCGCTGCGCCTGGTAGATGATCCGCTCGGTGAGCTCGCCGTCGTTGACCGACGTCTTCTCCTTGTCGGCGATGGTGTCCAGCAGCAGCTGCGTGCGGACGGCCTTCTCCGACTCCTCCTTGACCTCGGCGTTGAACTCGTCGAGGGTGCGGCCCTCGGCCTCGAGCGCCTTGGCGAACTGCGCCTCGTCGTGGTCGAACGGGTGGACCGCGTCGTGCTTGCGGTTCTCGATCTCGGCCTCGAGGACCTTCTCCGGCAGCGGCACCTCGGTGCGCTCCAGGAGGATCTCGAGGACCTTGTCGCGCGCCTGGACGCCCTGCTGCATCTTCTTGACGCGGCCGAGCCGGGTGCGCAGGTCCTCGCGCAGTTCGTCGATCGTGTCGAACTCGCTCGCCAGCTGGGCGAACTCGTCGTCGGCCTCGGGCAGCTCGCGCTCCTTGACCGACTGCACGGTGACGGTGACCTCGGCGTCCTGGCCGGCGAACTCGCCCGCGACCAGCTTGGTGGTGAACACCTTGGTCTCGCCGGCGTTCGCGCCGACGATCGCCTCGTCGATGCCGTCCACGAGCTGGCCGGAGCCGATCTCGTAGGACAGGCCGGTGGTGGAGGCCTCCTCGACGGCCTTGCCGTCGACGCTGGCCGACAGGTCGATCGACACGAAGTCGCCGGTCTGGGCCGGGCGCTCGACGCCGGTCAGGGTGCCGAAGCGGGCGCGCAGCTCGTCGAGCTGCTCGGCGACCTCTTCGTCGGTGGTCTCGACGTCGTCGACGCTGATCTCGAGGCCGGCGAGGTCGGGCAGCTCGATCTCCGGCCGCACGTCGACCTCGGCGCTGAACTCCAGCACCTCGCGGTCCTCGAGCTTGGTCACCTCGAACTCGGGCTGGCCGAGCGTCCGGACCTCGCCCGCGCGGACGGCCTCGATGTACTTGGCCGGAATGGCCTCGTTGACGACCTCGTCGAGCACCGGCGCGCGGCCGATCCGGCTTTCCAGGACGCGAGCGGGGACCTTGCCGGGGCGGAAACCGGGGACGCGCACCTGCTGGGCGATCTTCCGGTACGCGGCGTCGAAGTTCGGCTTGAGCTCGTCGAACGGCACCTCGACATTGATCTTCACTCGCGTCGGGCTGAGCTGCTCGACGGTGCTCTTCAAGGTCTTCTCCTCGAGCGGTAAACGATGGGGGCGGACAGTCCCTCAGGACCGCCCCGGTCACCTGCTGACCGGGATATCCGAGTCTAGGCCAGAGGGTTGACAAGACTGGCTGCGGGGCACCTGCCGCACCCGCGCCGATCAGCGGGCCCCGGTGCGCGCCCGTAGCGTCGGAACCGTGGTTTCCGGGCAGCAGAGCGAAGGTCCGGCCGCGGCGGCGGCACGGCTCACCGGGTTCGAGGCGATCGCACGAGGCGCTTCGAGCACCCTCAGTGAGGTCGAACTAACCGACGGCGACCAACGCTTCGCCGCGATACTGAAGCGCGGCCACGCTCCAGGCGCGACCCGGGCCGAGGCCGCCGGACTGCGCTGGCTGGCCGCAGCCGACGCGGTGCGCATCCCCCGCGTGCACGGCGCGGACGACACCTGGCTAGTGCTAGACCGGGTGACCGAGTCCACGCCCTCGCACGCCGAGGAGTTCGGCCGGGCCCTCGCCCGACTGCACTCCGCCGGAGCCCCAGCGTTCGGCGCCCCTCCCCCGGACGGCCCGACCGAAGCGTGGATCGGGACCGCCCCGATGCGCAACTCCCCGGGCGACTCGTGGCCGGAGTGGTACGCAGAGCACCGGATCCTGCCCTACGTCCGAATGGCAGCCGGGCTCCTAGACCCCGCCGTCTTCGAACGAGCCTGCACGCGGATCCCTTTGGTGACCGGCCCAGCGGAACCCCCCGCCCGGCTGCACGGAGACCTATGGAACGGAAACGTCCTCTGGAACTCCGACGGCGCAGTGCTGATCGACCCAGCAGCACACGGCGGACACCGAGAGACCGACCTCGCGATGCTGCATCTGTTCGGCTGCCCGCACCTGGAACGAATCCTGGCCGCCTACAACGAAGTCACCCCGCTGGCGGACGGCTACCGGGACCGGATCGCCCTGCACCAGCTTTTCCCGCTGCTGGTGCACACTGTCCTCTTCAGACAGTCCTACGCCCAGCAAGCGACCGCAGCCGCCCGCTCCCTGGGCTGATCTCCCGGTTGTCCGTGAGGGGCCCCTTCACGGACTCAGATTCCCTCAGGGTTCCCCTCACGACCTTCAACGGGCCGTGAAGGGCTCCTTCACGTACTTGGATTCCCTCAAGGGGCCCTTCACGGCCCTCCCCCCTCACCGCACGACCGCCCCCAATGTGGCATTGGGTGCGTCGGATGCACCCAATGCGGCGTTCGGTGCGTCCCACGCACCCAATGCCACATTGGGGAGCCAGCCCCCACCCACCAACCAACCGCCACCCGCGAACCCAACTCATCAAGGCGCCCAAGCCCCGCGCCCCACCACCCCAACCGCAGCCCGCGCACCCAAACCCACCAACGCACCCAAGCCCCGCGCCCCCACCTGCCCAGCCGCACCCGCGCACCCAACCCCGCCAACGCACCCACACTCCCCCGCACCCCGATACGAAGCCTCCCCTGCGGTTCGGGGGTGCTTGTCAAGGCATCTTTCC
>NZ_JBSHAM010000116.1:0-16002 GCF_053611505.1 Amycolatopsis sp. NPDC054798
TCTCCGGCCTGTTCCGCCTTCTCGGTTTTCTCGGCTCCTTCGGCTGCATCGGCTTCGCGAAGCCGATGCAGCTCGTCCAGCTCCGCCTGCTGCGCACTCACCCGAGCGCGCAGTTCCCCCAGTTCAGCGTGCAGAGGGGCTAGCGTTTCGGCGTACGCCTTGGTCGCCTGGCTCAACTGCGCCGCGGACTCGGTGACCCGCTGATCGGCCGCCAGTTGCACGCCCCGCACCCGTTCGTCCGCCTCCGCCGCCTGCTCGCGCAACCGCCGTTCCTGGTCCCGCAACCGGTTTTCGTGCTCCGCGGTCAGCGACGCCCGAAGCTCCTGCTGCGCTTCCGCTGCGGCGCGGCGCGCCTGTTCCAGATCCTCGACGGCCGTCGCTCGCAACGCAGAGATCTCGCGCTGCAACGCCGTGACCCGGTCGTGTGCAGCCGCGGCCTGCTCGAGCGCCCGTTGACGGTTGTTCTCGGCCTCATCCCGGACGGCCAGCGCGGCTTCCTGCGCTTTCCTTGCCGCAGCGGCGGCTGACAGCGCGGTCTCGCGCTCAGCCCGGTCCACTTCGGACTGGTTCTTGGCCTCCGCCTCCGCCTCGCGCGCCTCCTCCGCAGCGGCTATCGCGTGCGCGCGCTCCGCATTCGCCACCCGGGCCTGCTCCAGCGCCTCGTCACGAGCGGCCTCGGCCTCTTCGCGCGCTTTGAGCGCGGCCGCGGTCTGGTCGGTGACGTGCGTGCGCAGCGCGGACAGCTCCGCGTGCAGCGGGTCCAACGCCGACAGCGCCGAACCGAGCTGCTCGTCGAGCGCCTGGGTGTCGAGCTGGGTCATCGGCTGGTCGGGGCCGTAGACGGTCACCCAGATCTCGCGCTGCTCGTCGAGCATCGCGCACGTGACGACCTTCGCGCCCCATCTGCCGTACCGCTCCGGATCGGCCGGGCAGTACGGCGTCGGCCGTCCGCCCTGACGGGGGATCGGCGGCAGCGGCTCGCCGCAGTAGGCGCACCCCGCCTCGTCCCCGGCGGCCAGCGCCCGCACGGTCGCCTCCCGACGTTCCTCCCGGCTCCCGCGCCGGACCGGCGGCCGATTCGTCTCCATCGATGCCCCTTTCTGCAGGTGGGGCCTACTCTACAGTTCTAGTTTTGATACTCAAACACTAGGTATCGGTAATGAAACCTGAACATATGGAGAGGGCTGGGAAGCATTGACTATATGGATAACTGAGATTATTCATATAGTGTCGCCGCAGGTGTCTCCGAGAGCCGCCAGAAGCTGGATGGCGGTGGGCTACCGCCCGGCGACCGGGCGGACGCGCCATGAGGCGGGATGGAAGCATCGCCAGCCACCGCGAACATCTGGGGACGCCATAGCTCAGCGCTCGTCAAAACTCGGCTCTCGATCGACGGCGCCGATCGGGTCGGGAATCCGATCACCTGCACGGTGTGCGGCACGTCCAGGGCGCGGGGGAGGTCGCGCCCTGGACGTGGCATCAGGCAGGCTTGTACTCGTCGCTTTCGCAGAACTTCATCAGGATCCTTGCCGAGGTGATCAGTTGAAGATCACGTCCGAACAGGAGTAGAAGGCCTCGCCGGAGTCGGGCCAGTGGCGCTGCCAGATCGAGTAGATCAGGTGCCTGCCGGTGCGCCCGCCGGGCAGGTTCGCCTGGAGCTGGTAGGCGTTCCCGGCGATCGGCGGGTTGTCCTGCTTGTAGAACGGCGTGTCTTCCAGATCGGACCACTTGAGGGGTTTCGTCGGGTCGTAGCCCGGCTTGGTGACGTACAGCTCGAAGGTGCCCTCGTGCGCGGCGGTCAGCTGGTACTGGAAGGTGTACGGGCCGCTGCCCGGCATGGTGGTCGCCGGCCAGTCGTCGCGGGGCAGGTCGAGCCCTTTGTACTTGTCCCGGCCGGCGCTGCACAGCTTGCCGTCCGGGATGATCTCGCGGCTGCGGCCGCTGGCGTCGCCGATGTTGACCTCGTCCCAGTCGTAGATCGGCCAGCTGTCGCCCGCCGCGACCGCGGCCTTGCACGCGGCGGACTGCGGATTCTCCGGACCCTCCTGGAAGCATTGCATGATCCGGCTGATCGGGTTGCCCATCGAGCCGTGCGCGAGGGCGGGGACGGCGGTGAACACCGAGACCGTGCCGAGCACGGCGGTCAGCATCCCGACTTTGACGGCGGAGCGGGAAAACTTCATCGCAGGGTTCCTCTCATGAGAGGTCTAGACCACATCACGGTAGGTGTCCCGGCGCGCCGGCTTGTAGGCCCGAAAGTCGGTGAAGGCGAGTTCGAGGTTTCCGCACAGCTGACCGAAAGGGGTACGGCTAGCGGACGCAGTCGTGCTGCGTCAGGGAGATCACCCTGGATTTTGTCCTCGCTCGCCGGGGTTTCCCTCTTGACGGCGAACCCCGGCCGTTCACAGCTCCCGGTTCACGACGCTGCCCGTCCGCACCGTCGCGAACCCCAGCCGGTGGTTCACCTCGATCATGTGCGTATTGCCCGCCCCGGTGGCGGTCCAGACCTGCTTCGCCTCCGGGCGGTCCGCGGTGAACCACCGCAGCATCGCCGACTTCATCGCCAAGCCCAGTCCGTGCCCGCGATGCGCGGCGAGCACCGCGGTGTCGCCCTGTTGCAGCCTCTCCGGCAGCAGCGGCCGCGCCTCCATCACCGTCAGGCCCGCGACCTCGCCGCCGGGATCGACCGCGACGACTGCCCGGTGCTCGATCTCCCGCTCGCGGCAGGAGGCTTCGACTCGGCGGACCCGGTCCACAGACCATTCCTGCGCGGCCAGCCCGGAGCCGCCGAGCGGCGCGTCGGAGATGGCGCTACGGGCCTTCGCGTACGTCTCGACAAGGTCGTCCGGAGCCGCACCGGCCCACCGCGCCAGCCGGTACCCCGAAGGCACAGCGACCTCCCACCGCCCGCGGTCGGCTTCGCTCAGCTCCAGGATCTGCAGGACGGCGGAGTGCACGATCCGGAAACCGAGCCCCAGAGCCCAGCTCTCGCCGGGACCGCCGAGCGTGAGGTTCCACCCCTCGATCCGAGTCCGGCCGCGCTCCCGCAGCATCGGTTCCAACGCGTGCAGCAGCTCCGTCCCGATGCCCTGCCGCCGCACCTCCGGGTGCACGTGGATCCGCACGACGGCGAGATGCTCGCCCCCGTCGGCAGGCAGGACCACGATCGCCCTGGCGACCAGCCGGCCGTCGCGGTGCGCGGTCCACACCAGCTGCTCGCCCGACTGGACCTGCGGCGCGCGCAACCCGGAGATCGTCTCCTCGCGCGTCATCGGCGGACGCTCCGGTGAATCCAGCTGATAGGCGGAAAACTGCAGCTCGTGCAGCTCGTCCCAGTCCGCGTCGCTCGCCTGGTCCACGTCGAACAGCCGCACGTCCAGCACAGACGCCCCCCCCGGATCGAAAACCAGCCCCTCCCGGCAATCTACCGCCAATAGAGCGGGGTTTTCCGCCGAACCGAGACCTGGACCGGCAGCGAAGTCAGCCCGCGCAACGTCGCGGTGTCCTCCCAGACCGGGCATCCGGCCAGGGTGAGCGTGATCCCGTTGTCCCGCAAGCAGTCGAAGAGCGTGCGCAGCTGCAGGGTGACCAGCGCGGCGCCGAGGCAGGAATGCGCGCCGCGGCCGAATCCGAGGTGCAGGCCGCGCCGGGGCCGCGGATTCACCTTGTCCGGGGAGGGAAAAACGGCGGGATCGCGGTTCGCGGCGGCCAGCAGCACGATCACCACGTCGCCACGCCGGATGCGCTGGCCGCCCAGTTCGCCGTCTGCGACGCACATCCGGCCGTCGGCCTGGACGGAGCCGTCGAGGCGCGCCAGTTCGTCGGCGAGGTCGTCCGCTCCGTCCGGGCCGGACGCCAGATCCAGCAGGCCCGGCCGGCGCGCCAGCCGAAGCAAAGCGGCCCCGAGAAGGCGGCTTGAGGACTCGTAGCCCGCGTGCAGGACCGCCCGGAGCGAGTTCGCCAGCAGGTCCGCGGAGATGTCTGGACGCAGGCGCCGCGCGCGGCTGGCAGCGGCGACGAAACCGGTCTCGTTCTCGTCGGCCAGCCAGCCGGCTACGAGTTCGCTCAGTTCGGCCCGAGCGCGGTTCCCGGGTTCCGCGCGCGACGGGTCGAGACCGGCGTTCATGCTGCGCACGATGGCGTTGGAGTAACACTCGAACTCCTCGCCGTCCGGCGGTTGCACGCCGAGGTAGCGGCTGATCGTGTCGAGCGCGACCGGGCGGGCGAAACCCCACACCAGGTCGGCCGGGCGGTCGCCGGCCAGCGCGCGCAGCCGGGAGGTCATCGTCGCGCGGAGGTGTTCGGCCATGGCGCGTTGCGGCACTTGGTGCAGCGCCGAGATCAGCAGCCGGCGGATCCCGGTGTGCTCCGGCGGGTCGAGCCGCTGCAGGCTCACCGACGCGGCGGGCACTTCGATCCCGGCGCGGCGGAAATCCGAGGCGTAGCAGGCGGGATCGGCGAGCACCTGGCGTCCGGCGGCGTGCTCGGTGACGACCCAGGAGCCCAGCATTCCGTGCCAGTACACCGGATGCGCCTCGCGCAGCCTGCGGTAGTACGGGTGCGGATCGGCGAGCACGCGCGGGTCGAGCGGCTCGTAGTACGGGTCGTCGGGCGGGTTGTCGTGCGGTGCCAAAACGTCCTCCGGTTTCCCCGGCGAGCACGCCGCGGTCGGGTGGGGGCGGGCGCGTCGCGGCCGGCCCGGTCACGACGCGCCCGCGGTGCGGCTTGCCGGGTCAGTGGACGTACAGCATGGGCTTTCACCTCCCGATTCCTGTTCGCAGCAGCGGAAAAACCGTGCTGGCGCGCCAGCGGCGGGCGAAAGCCGGAGGGCGCGTTCTCGGCGAGGAGCGGCGCTGCCCGGGCCGTCGCCCATCGTGGCCGGGGCGCCTTGTCGAAACCTTGCAGCGACCTTGAAACCGCGGCGGCGGGGCTGGTATCCCGGAAGCAACCCAGGGAGGTTCCGTGCACGGCACCGAGGTCAGGGTTCTCGGAGAGGTCGAAATACGGCTCGGCGGGCGGATTCTCGCTCTGGGCCCGCCGCGTCAGCGCCGGCTGCTGGCGGCGCTGCTGATCCAGCCGAACGTCCAGATCTCGACCGGCGAGCTGATCAGCCGGGTCTGGAACGGCTCTCCGCCGCCGCGCGTGCACAACGCGCTCTACAGCTACGTTTCCCGGCTCCGCGCGGTGTTCCAGGGCAGTGACCGGCTGGTGTTGACGCGCGGGCACCGCGGATACGTGCTGATCGTCGACGAGGACGACGTCGACCTGTGCCGGTTTCGCGGCCTGGTGTCGCGGGCGAGGCAGTCCGGCAGCGATCGGCGGCGGGCGAAACAGGCCTACGAAACGGCGTTGTCGTTGTGCCGGGGCGTTCCGTTCGTCGATGTCGACGCCGCGTGGCTGGTCGAGCTCCGCGCCCGGTTCGCCGGCGAACGGCTCGGCGCGGAGCTGGATCTGTTCGACATCCGCCTGAGGGAAGGCAGGTCCTCGGAACTGCTCGGCCCGTTGAACCACTACGCCGCAGAACATCCGCTGGACGAACGGATCGCCGCGCAGCTGATGACGGTGCTGTGCCGGCACGGCCGCCAGGCGGACGCGCTTCGCCGGTATGCCGGGCTGAGCCGTCGGCTCCGGACCGAGCTGGGCGTCGATCCCGGCGCGCGGCTGGTGGAGCTGCACTGCCGGATCCTGTCCGGGGCGTGTCCCTAACCGGCTGCCCGCAGCAGCAGGTCGCGCAGCGCGAGCGCGACCTCCGACGGGTGCTCGGGCAGCAGGACGACCTGGTCGGCGGTCGTCGACGGCCCGGTCAGCGGGACGATCCGCAGTCCCGGCGGCTGGTGGTCGAGGGCTGATTCGACGGTGATCCCGATTCCGGTCCCGGCGGCGACGTGGGCGGCGATCGCCTGGACGCTGTCGGCGGTCCGGATGATCCGCAGGTCCGCCCCGCTGATCTGAAAGGCGGACAGCAGCCGGTCGCAGAGCCCGCTGTTGATCTGGTGCGGCCAGGTCAGCAACGCGGTCGAGGACAGCTCGGCCGCGCTCAGTTCCGCTTGCCCGGCAAGGGGATGCGCCGCGGGCACCAGTGCGACGAACCGTTCGGCGGACAGCACTCTCGCACGCACGCCGTCGATCCCGCCGGTCGCCCATCCGATGCCGAGCCCGACGGTTTCCGCGCGCAGGGCGGCCAGCTGAGCGGTGGTCGGCATCGGCTCCGGCACGATCGCGACGTCCGGGAACCGCTCGCGCAGTTGCGGCAAGCAGCGCAACAGCACCTGGTGCGCGGTGTACTCGGCGTGGGCGACGACGAGCGTGGTGCGCGTCCGGTCGCCGCCGGCGAGGGAGCGGCCGCGTTGCTGGAAGCGGCGGAGCTGGGCGAGGGTGGCGTGCGCGTCGGGCAGGAGGGCTTCGCCGAGGTCGGTCAGCGAGACGCGGCGGCTGGTGCGGTGGAACAGCTTGCCGCCCAAGGTGTTCTCCAGGCGGCGGACGGCGTCGCTGACCGTCGGCTGTCCGCGGTGCAAGCGCTCGGCCGCACGGCCGAAGTGCAGTTCCTCCGCGACCGTGACGAACGCTTCCAGCTCGATCCTGTCCACCCGGCAAGACTAGCCGGATCGATCGGTTTCACCGATCGCTGGGTGCCGGAGAACGGCGTTGATGGTGTCCGGCGATCGGGATGAGATGGGGTGCAAGCAGGGGATTTCCCCACGACCGGAAGAAGTTTTCGCATGACTGCCAATGCCGTTGACCGCGTCCCCGAAGCGACCGTGACCGTGGTCTGCCATTCGGTGCACGGGCACACCCGCCTCCTGGCCGAACATCTCGCCGAAGGAGCGCGGGAGGTGCCGGGCGTGCGGGTGCACCTCGTCGACCTCCGGCCCGAGGACGTCGTCGCGGGCCGCTGGCACGACGCGGACGCGATGGCGCTGCTCGACCGTTCCGACGCGATCGTCCTCGGCTGTCCGACGCTGATGGGCAGCGTGTCGGCGGTGTTCAAAGCGTTCATGGAGGCCGCGTTCACCCCGTTCACGACGCAGGCGTGGAAGGACAAGCTGGCCGGCGGGTTCACCATGTCCGCGTCGCAGAGCGGCGACAAGCTGACGGTGCTGCAGCAGCTGTCGGTTTTCGCGGCACAGCTGGGCATGCAGTGGATCGGCGTGGGAGACATGCCGGGCAACAACTGGAGCGGCGGCACCCGCGACGACCTCAACCGGCTCGGCTCCTGGCTGGGGCTGATGAGCCAGAGCCACGCCGACCTCGGCCCGGAGGACGCCGGATCGCTCGGCGACCGGATCACCGCCCAGCGGTACGGCGAGCGGATCGCCCGGCTGACGCAGCGGTGGGTCAACGGCGTGCCGTACGAGACCGGGCGGATGACCGAGCACGAGGCCCGCTCGCTGTCCGCGTCGTTGCGGGAGACGGTGGCCTGACCGGCGGTCCCTGGGGTGTGGCACGAGCCCGCACCCCAGGGATTCCTACGTCCCGGCGACGAACTCGGCGAGCAGTCCGTGCGGTGCGTCGGGACCGAACATCTGCTCTTGCAGGTGCGCGCCGTCGGCGGCGGTTTCCGCGGCGCGCGGGAACATCGCCTGCTCGTACTCGGCGAGCGCGGCCTCGACGTCGCCGGGATGCGCGGCGAGGGCGATCCCGAGTTCGGCGCCGTCGAGCATGGCCAGGTTCGCGCCTTCCCCGTTCGGCGGGGCGAGGTGCGCGGCGTCGCCGACCAGCGTCACGCCCGGCACGCGTTCCCAGCGGTGCTCGATCGGCAAGCCGTAGTGCGGCCGGAAGACCGGCGCGGTGTCGCTTCCGGTGATCAGCGTGGTCAGCGCCGTCGACCAGCCCTCGAACTCCGCGGCGATCCGGGCGGTCGCTGCGGCCGTGTCGGCGAAATCGATGCCGTCGAACCATTCCAGCGGCCGGGTCAGCCCGATGTAGGCGTGCAGGGTTCCGTTCCGCTCGCGGTGCGCGGTGATGCCCTGGCCGGGCGCGGGCGCCAGCAGCATTCCGCCTCCGACAGCTTCGGCGGCGGCGGGGAACCGGTGATCCGAGTCGTGCAGGAAGGTCTCGACGGCTGCCGCGCCGGTGTACTCCGGCGTCGCCGGGGACAGCAGCGGCCGGACCTTCGACCAGGCACCGTCGGCGCCGACCAGCAGGTTCGTGGTGACCGTGCTCCCGTCGGCGAAGGCGACTTCGTAGCCGCCGGCGACGGCCCGCACGCCACTGACCTTGTGTCCCCAGTGGACAGTGCCCTCCGGCAGCGAGTCGATCAGCAGCTGCCGCAGCTCGCCTCGGTGGACTTCGGGACGGCCGCCGGTGCCGTCGTCGGGTTGTTTGAACAGCACTGTCCCGTCGCGGCTCAGCAGCCGGATCTCTTGTCTCCCTTCCAGGATCAGGGTGCGGAATCCGGCGGTGAGCCCGGCGGCTTCGACGGCGAGCTGGCCGTTGTAGTCGTGGATGTCGAGCAGGCCGCCTTGGGCCCGGGAGGACGGGGACGGTTCGGCTTCGTAGACCGCGGCCGGGATTCCGCGGACGTGCAGGACGCGGGCGAGGGTGAGTCCGCCGAGCCCGGCGCCGACGATCGTGACGGGTGTGTTCATGACAAAGGCTCCTTCTCGAAAGAGTTCTGGTACGCCATTCCATATTGGAACGGCGCTCCAGATGTGTCAAGATGGACGCATGGCTACGGGGACGCGCCGGGCACAGCGGCGCACGGAGGCGCTCTCTCGCGAACGCATCGTCGAGGCGGCGGTGGAGCTGCTGGACGCGGCGGGCGAGAGCGGCCTGACCTTCCGGGTGCTCACCGAACGGCTCTCCACCGGGCCCGGGGCGATCTACTGGCACGTCGCAAACAAGGGCGAGCTGCTGGCCGCCGCGACGGACGCGGTGGTGGCGGACGCGCTGACGGCGGAGCCGGCCGGGTCGCCGCGGGAGGAGGTGCACGCGGTCGCGCTCGGGCTGTTCTCCGCGATCGACGCGCATCCCTGGCTCGCCGCGCAGCTTCTGCTGCAGTTGTCCCGCAGGCCCGGCGGGCCGGTGACGCCGCGGATCCTCGAAAGCCTCGGCCGCCGGGTCCGCGCGCTGGGCGTGCCCGAGGAGCACTGGTTCACCGCGACGTCGGTGCTGATGCACTACGTCCTGGGCGCGGCCGGGCAGAACGCGGCGAACAGCCAGGTCGCCGAACCGGACGCGGACCGCGCCGCGTTCCTCGCCGCCACGGCGGAAGAGTGGGAGCGGCTGGACCCCGAGGAGTACGAGACCACCCGGGCGATGGTGAGCCAGATGCGCGAGCACGACGACCGCGAGCAATTCCTCGCGGGAATCGACCTCGTGCTCGCCGGCGTCGCGGCGCTGTACCCGGGCGGGCGCGCATGACCCTCGCGCTGACCGACGCCGGGGGAGCGGGCAAGGACGCGCGGGAGCGGTTCGGGGAATTCCTGCGCGTGTACGCGTCGCTCAACACCCGCGTCGCGTACGCGACCGATCTCGGCATCCCGCTCGACTGGGTGCCCGGCTACCAGCCGCCGGACCCGGGACGCCGCCGCGGCCGGGCGAGGCGGACCGATCCGGACGCGCTGGCGTGGCTGCCCTGGTGCCTGCGCAACGGGTTCACGTCGTTCGCCGACGTCCGGGTGGAGCACGTCGAGCAGTGGCTGGACGAACTGGCGCGGGCCGGCTACCGGGACGCGACGCGCGGCCGGATGCTGTCGGCGGTGTCGGCGTTCTACCGGAAGTACCTGCTGCGGGAAGGTCTGGCCGGCCACAATCCCGCGGCGCTGGTGGACCGGCGCGCCCAGCATCTCAACCGGCCGTCCGGCGTCCCGTCGCAGACCGCGCGCTGGTCGTTCGACGCCTGCCGGGCGTTGCTGCTCGCGGCGTGGCTGCTGGTCGAGCACAGCCGCAACGGCCTGCGGGACCGGGCGATGGTCGAGATCCTGATCGGCACCGGGGTGCGCGCGGAAGAACTCGTCGGCGTCGATCTGAGCGACTACCGGCGTCCGACCGCGGGCGGCTTCGGCGTGCTTCGCGTGCACGGCAAGGGATCCAAGGACCGCGAGGTCGCGCTGGCCGCACCGGTGGCGGACGCGCTCGACGCCTACCTGGCGGACCGGGTCTCGCCGCAGGTCCCGGCGCTGCGCGGACAGGTCGGCGCGAAGCGGGCCGAGCCGCTGTTCGTCACCAGCACCGGCGCGCGGGTGCACGTTTCGCACGTGACGGCGTTGCTGCGCAGGCTGTGCGCGACGTTCTGCCAGCCGCCCAAGACGGCGCGGCTGCGGGAAGTCCTCGAAACCGCCGAGGCCAGGTTCGTCGCGACGCACCTGGAGCCGTTGTGCGACACCATCCACCCGCATTCGGCGCGCCACTCCTACGCGACGCACGCGATCGAGCGAGGGGTCCCGCCGCGCCAGGTGCAGCGCGATCTCGGGCACTCCGCGCTGTCGACCACGGAGGGGTATCTCCACGACGAGAACGCCATCCGGGATTCCGCCGCGCACGAGCTGGCCCCGGCGTTGCATCGCGGCTGGCTCGGCTGACGGCTTCGAGCAGCCGAGCCCTCGCGGCTCAGACCATTCCCTGTAGGCGAGTCCGACGAGCTGTGCCCCAGCGTGGCGGCCGCGTTGTCCTGGACCAAGTTCGCTCGGCAACTCTCCGCCGCGTCGCCGCATCCGGTCCTGCCGCGGCAGCGGTCAAGCCTCGATGAACGGTTCGGTGCAGAGCGTGCAGGTGATCGGCCCCAGCTCCAGGATCGACCGGGCCGCGCGGATCCGGCGCGGCGGTTCGCACCGGCAGATCGCCGCGACGTAGTTCGGTCCGCCGCGGTGCGCGCCGCGGCCGTCGACCGGGGCGATCACCACCGGCGGCAGGAGCGGTTCAGCCGCCTCGTCCGGCGTTTCCGGGTCGTCCGGCGGGGCGGCGACGGCGCGCCGCGCGACCTCCTGCTCGGTGTGCCGCCACACGGTCAGCGCGGCTTCGAGATGGGCGAGTTCTTCTTGGTACGCCTCGAGAGTCGCGGGGAGCGCGGTGGTCGCTGACCAGCCGATCCGGTCCGCCTGTTCGGCGCGCAGGCCGAGTTCGGCGGCGAGCGCGGCGAAGCGTTTGTTGTGGTAGCGGCCGTCGCTGACGTCGACGATGTCGCGGGTGGCGGCGAGTCCGTGCGCGGCTTCGTGCAGCGTGGTGGAGAGGATCTCGGCCGCGCCGCGCCGCAGGCCTTCCGCGCCGAGGAAGAACTCGGCGCGCGGTTCGACGCCTTCGCCGACGTGCCAGCGCGACCGCGCGAAATGGCCGTGGATCTCGGTGGCGGTGCCCATCGTTCCGGAGGCCAGCACGAGGATCGCTTCGGGGACGTCCGCGTGCCGCCGGCGGATCTCGGCCCAGAGCCGTTCCATCGCGTGCATGACGCGGGTCGTCGGGCCCAGTGCGGCGGTGTCCATGCGGCTATCTTCCCGCTTAAGCGGTAACTAGCCGAGGGAGAGCCCGGAGAGCACCCGTTCGAGGCCGGCGGCGAAGACGGCGTCGCCGTCGGGGTGGACGGCATCGCGGGCGGTGCGGAGAAGGGTGGGGTAGCGGCCGGTGTCGAACATCCGCTTCAGGTACGGCGCGGCGGCGCGGTGCCAGCCTTCCTCGTCGAGGCCGGTGTCGTTGACGAGCCGGCGCTCGCGGATTTCGCTGCGCACGGCTCCGGTCACGTAGGAGTGCACGGTGAACACCGTGATCATGGCGTCCTCGATCGGGCCGGGACCGGCCGCGGCGGCGAGCGACGCTTCCAGGTACGCGAGCGCGTTCGGGCCGAGCCCGGGCCGGCCGCCGATCAGGTCCGCGAACCATTCGTGCCGCTGGACGGCCGCGCGGCAGCCGTGGGCGAGCGCGCGCAGCGCTGCCAGTCCTTCGGTGTCCGGGTCCGGCAGCGGAATTTCGCCGTAGACGGCGTCGGTCATCAGGTCGAGCAGTTCTTCTTTGGTGTCGAGGTAGCCGTACAGCCGCATCGGCCCCGCGCCCAGCGCGGCCGCGACCTTGCGCAGCGACACCGCTTCCAGCCCGCCTTCGTCGGCGAGCGCGCAGGCGGTCTCGACGATGCGGGCGCGGCTCAGCGGCGTCGGCGCCGCGCGCGCCGGCGGTTCGGGCCGTTCCCACACCACTTCGTTCATGCTCGCTCCTTTTTCAGGTGACAGTACCGGGGTGCGTTCGATACAGTGTATTTTGTCAATACAGTGTATCGAGGGGATGTCATCATGCGAATCGTCATTGCCGGGGGCGGGCTCGGCGGCCTCACCTGCGCGCGGGTGCTGAAGGCGCACGGCATCGACGCCGTGGTCTGCGAGCGCGACGCCGGACCGGATGCCCGGGTGCAGGGCGGCACGCTGGACCTGACGGTGACCGGAGGCCAGTGGGCGCTGCGCGAGGCCGGCCTGGAGGACGGCTACCGCGCGATCGCGCGCCCCGAGGGCCAGGACATGGTCCTCTACGACTCCGCGGGGACTCTGCTGCGGCAGGAAGTCACCCCGGACGAGGGCGAAGAACGCTGGGGCCGTCCCGAAGCGGACCGGCCGGCGCTGCGGAAACTGCTGCTCGACGCCCTTCCGGAAGACACCGTCCATTGGGGACGCGCGGTCGCTCGCGCGGAACCGCTCGGCGACGGACGGCACCGCGTCCATCTGTCCGGCGGAGAAACCCTGGAATGCGATTTCCTGATCGGCGCGGACGGCGGCCGGTCGAAAATCCGCCCGCTGCTCACCGACGCGGAACCGGCGTACTGCGGCGTGCACGGGATCGAGATGGTCATCCGCGACGCGGACCGGGCGCACCCGGCGGCGTCGGCGCTCGTCGGGCGCGGCAGCTTCTCCTCGCTGGGCGATCAGCAGGTCCTTTCCGCGCAGCGCAACGGAGACGGCACCATCCGGGTGCACATGGCGTTGCGGTGCGGCGAGGACTGGCCGGAGACGTCGGGGATCCCGTTCGACGACCCGGATCGCGCTCGCGTCGCGTTGAAGGAGCTGTACGCCGGGTGGCCGGCGGAGTTCCTGGCGTTGCTGGACGCGACGTCCGGGCCGATGCTGGTGTACCCGCTGACCGCGTTGCCGATCGGATTGCGCTGGGACAGCACGCCCGGGGTGACGCTGCTCGGCGACGCGGCGCATCTCATGTCGCCGTTCGCCGGGCAGGGCGCGAACCTCGCGATGCGCGACGGCGCGGAACTCGCCCTGAACCTCGTCGAAGGCGGGGAGGTGCGGAAGTTCGAGGAGGCGATGTTCGACCGCGCCCAGCCGGCGGCGCAGATGTCCGCGGACAACCTGGAGCTGTTCCTGTCCGACGGCGCGGGCGAGAAGGTGCGGCGGCTGTTCGCGCGGATGTTCGGGGAGGAGGACTGACCTGCCCGGCTCCGTCGTGAGCCCCTTCCTCACGCCGGGTGCTCAGGCCGGTTCGCGCAGCCGGTAGTGCTGCGGGCTGCGCCCGTACTCCCGCTTGAACGCGGCGCTCAGCGCGAAGGGGCTGCGGTAGCCGACCTGCCGGGCGATCGCGGTGAGCGTCGCGTCCGGTTGCTGGCGCAGGAGATCGGCGGCGAGAGCGAGCCGCCAGGTGGCGAGGTAGGTCATCGGCGGCTCTCCGACGGCGTCGGCGAACCGGCGGGCGAGCGCGGCGCGGGAAACACCGGTCGCGCCCGCCAGGCCGGCGACGGTCCACGGGTGCTCGGGCCGGTCCTGCAGCAGGCGCAGGGCGTGGCCGGCCACCGGGTCGCCGTGCGCCCGGTACCAGGCGGGCGCGCCCGGGCGGTCGAGCCATTCCCGCAGCACGCGCACGAGCAGGAGGTCCAGCAGCCGGTCGAGGACGGCTTCCTGTCCGGGGACGTCGCGCTCGATTTCCTCGGCGAGCATCGCGACGAGGGGGTTCGGGGCGGTTCCGGCGCGGGCGGTGACGACGTTCGGCACCGCGGCGAGCAATCGGCGCGACACCTCGCCGACGGCCGGGTAGGTGCCGGTGAGCAGCACCGTCGGACCGTCCGCGCCGGCGCCCCAGGTGCGGACGCCGAATTCGGTCAGGTCGGTGAGATGGCCGCCGTCGGGCGTGACGCACTCCTGCCCCGGCCGGATCACCGCTTGCGGCGGCGTCGCCGGATCGTCGGCGACGAGGTACGGCTCGGGTCCGCGGACGACGGCCACGTCGCCGACGTCCAGGCGGACGGCCTCGGCGTCGTCGGGCACCAGCCAGGCGTCGCCGCGGACCACGGCGAGCACGGTCAGCGGCGCTTCGTCCTCGATCCGCAGCGACCACGGCGGGCGCAGAACGGACCGGAGCAGGAACGCGCCGTGCGCGCGGGGTCCTTCGAGCAACGCGGTGAGCGGGTCCACCTGCCGAGACTAGCGCTGCGGCGCGGGAAAACCTGGCGGTCCGGAGGTGTCGTGCCAGGCAACACTGCCGGATGCGCCGCGTACCGGGCGGGCGCCTCCCGACGCAACGTCCACACTGGACAGTGCTTTCCGTTCAGACGGCCAGCATCGCCGCGGCGATCTCCTCGACGGCGGCGTCCGGGATCGCGCTCGCGGCGTCTTCCAGGACGACCAGCCGCGCGCCGGGGATCTCGCGGGCGAGGGCTTCGCCGTTGCCGACCGGGAAGAACACGTCCCGGCGGCCGTGCAGCACGAGGGCGGGGAGCGCGAGTTCCGGCAGGCGTTCGCGCCACCGCGGCGCGCAGTCGAGTTTGGAAAACACCAGGCCCATCTGGTTGGCCATCTGAACGACCGGTTCGGTGCTGGCCGCGCGGTCGAAGACGCGGGCGGCGACGGTTCGGGCCGTGCCTGGGTCGTTGCCGAGGATCGCGGCGGTGGCAGCGGCGCGTTCGGCCACGGCGGCGCGGTCCGACCAGCCGGGCATCGGCAGGGCGAACAGTTCGTGCATGGCTGTCGCGTCGTGCTCGGGCAGGTCGGGGTCGACGGGGCCGGGCGCGACGGGGCGGGTTCCGTACAGGGTCAGGGCGGAGAACGCGCCGGGGTGGTCCAGCGCGGCGACTTGGGCGACCATTCCGCTGACCCCGATCCCGGCCAGGTGGGCGGGCCGGTCGTCGAGTTCCCGGGCGAGGGCGGCGGCGTCGACGGCGAGGTCGCGCAGCGTGTAGGCCGGGGCGTCCGGATCGAGAGTGGTCGAGACGCCTGCGTCGCGGAGGTCGTAGCGCACGACGTGCCGTCCGCCGCGGGCGAGTGCTTCGCACAGCGCGTCGGGCCAGGACAGCATCGTGGTGCCGCCGGCGAGCAGGACCAGGGGCGCGGCCGGGTCGCCGAAGTGCTCGGCGCCGAGAGCGACGCCGCTGGGGAGAGTGTGCTGCATGGGGGCCTCCTGGTGAGACGGTCGCGCATGGTTCCGAGCGGATAAGCGATGGATCGTCTCGCGGTATGCGGGTTGACTGAGGTGCGTTGGGGCACAAGACGGAAGGCAAAACGATGGTGATCGTTTCCAAGGCGGTTCTCGTGGCGGCGGTGGTCGCGGCAGGGCTGCTCGCGGGGTTGTTCTACGCGTACACGGTGTCGGTGATGCCAGGTCTCGCCCACGCGGACGACCACACGTTCGTGACCGCGATGCGCCGGATCAACGTCGCCATCCTCAACGGCTGGTTCATGCTGTCGTTCCTGGGCGCGCCGCTGCTCGCGGTCGCGGCGGTGGTCCTGCACTTCACGAGCGGCGCGCGAGGCGGGTTGCCGTGGCTCATCGCAGGCGCCGCGCTTCTGGTGGCGGCGGTGGTGGTGACCGGCGCGGTCAACGTGCCGATGAACAACGCCCTCGACGCGGGCACGGCGGATTTCGCCGCGCTGCGTGCCCAGTTCGAGGGGCCGTGGGTGCGGTGGAACGTGGTGCGGACGGTGCTGTCGACGGGCGGATTCGGGTGTCTCGTCGGTGCTGTGGTGGGCCGGGGGGCGCGCCCCCCCGCCCCCCCCCGGGGCGGCGGCGGCCCCCGGGCAGGGGACGTGTTGGCCATTGTTTTGGGGCGGGCGGCACGCCCGGGGGGTGTGGATTTAAAAAAAAAAC
>NZ_JBSHAM010000116.1:16012-22709 GCF_053611505.1 Amycolatopsis sp. NPDC054798
GGCCGGCGGGGGGGGGCCGGCCCCGCCCCTACCCCCCCCCCCCGGGGGGGGGCCCCTCCCCCCCCGGGGCCGCCGCCCCCCCCCCCCCCCCGGCGGGTCAGTCGGCGAGCCGGAAGCAGAGGTCGGTGTCCCAGTTGTTCGGGTCCGGCTCGACCTGCGGGTGGGTGCGGTAGATCTCCAGCCGGGCGCCCCAGTGCTCGCCGTCGGCCTCGACGGTGCGGTCCCAGCGCACGTCCTCCTTCTCGCCCCAGGCGAGCAGGTCGGCGGTGGCCGCGAAGAGGCCGGCGGGCGAGCCGTGGTGGGTGGCCTGTGCGTATTTCCCGGCGGGCAGGACGGCGTTGAAGTACTCGTCGCCGAGGTCGACCGGCTCCGCCACGGGCACTCCGGCCTCGACGGTGACGGTCTTCATGTCCGTGCCGAGCACCAGGTACCGCAAGAACGGGGCGCAGGCGGGCTCGAGGCCGCGTTCGGCGAGTTCGCCGACGATCGCGGCGATCCGGTGCGCCACGTCGGCCATTCCGTCGAAGGCGACCGTCGCGCGGTAGCCGACGTAGCGCTGTTCGTTTCTGTCCACAATGGAGGGCATGGGGTTTCTTTCCGGGTCGGGGTGCGGGAATCAGCCCAGGAGCGGGCGGACTTCGATGGTGCCGTAGGAGGCGGCCGGGTGCCGGGAGGCGTGCTCGACGGCCTCGTCGAGGTCGGCGCATTCGAGCACGGCGTAGCCGCCGATCTGGTCCTTGGTCTCGGCGAACGGCCCGTCGGTGAGCAGGACGTCGCCGTCGCGCACGCGCACCGTGGTGGCCGTCGCGGGCGGGTGCAGGCCTCCGCCGCCGAGGAGGATGCCGCGTTCGAGCAGGTCCTCGGACCAGCCGCCGCAGCCGATCGCGAGCTGTTCCTCGGTCGGCTCCTCGGACCCGGCGATCATCAGCAGGTAGCGCATCAGTCCTCCTCGTCGAAGGTTTCGGCGAGCCGGGAGGCGAAGGCTTCGGGCTCGGAGGCGAAGCCGCCGTGGTCGCCGGGGAAACGGACGGGTTCGGCGCCGAGCGCGCGGGCCAGCCCGGCTCCCGCCTCGTACGCCGGGGTCCCGGCGGCGTCGCCCACCGCGACGACGATCCGGGTTTTCGCGGCGGCGAGCGCTTCGAGATCGGGTTCCCAGGCTCCGACGGCGGCCATCAGCTTGCCGAAGAACAGCTCGAAGTTGCCGCGCATCTGCTTGCCCTGCTCGATTTCCTCGGCGGTGGGGTGCTCGGGCGGCGGCGGGATCTCGAATCCGCTGGCTGCCATGAACGCGCCCATCGCCGCGTCGATGCCCTGTTCGCGGTAGACGGCCGGGATGTCCGGGAAATCGGCCAGCAGGGGGCCGAGATAGCGGCTGACCGGCGGCTCGTGCGCCACCAGCGTCCGCACCGCGCCCGGATAGCGGGTGACGTGTTCGAGCATGGTGATCGCGCCGCCGCTGTTGGCCAGCACCGAGACCGGTCCGGCGTCCAGTTCGGCGAGCAGCCGCTGGACGTCCTCGGCGTGCTGCTCGACCAGGTCGTCGGCGAGATCGGCGGTCCGGCTGCGCGAGATGCCGCGCGGGTCGAAGGTGACGACGGTGTAGCGGTCGGCCAGGCAGGGACGCAGCGCGGTGAACGCGGTGGCGTCCGCGGGTCCGCCGGGCACGAGGAGCAGCAGCGGGCCGGAGCCCGCGACGTCGTAGTGGATCTCCGCGCCGGGCACGCGAAGGGTCTTGGTGATCATGTCTGTCCTTCCGGGGTTCGGGCCGGTTTGCCCTCCCGACGAATGGACGGGGCGGAGACAGACACCTCCGGCGAAGAAATTTCCGAAAGGCGCCTCCGGAGGTAGCCGCGTTCGGCTCCGGTGCGGGCCAGCGCGAGCGCTTCGGCGTACGCGGCTTGGGCTTCTTCGGTGCGGCCGAGCCTGCGCAGGAAGTCCGCGCGGGTGGCGGGCAGCAGGTGGTAGCCCGCGAGGTCTTCGGTCAGCCGGTCGGCGAGGGCGAGCCCGGCTTCCGGCCCGGCGGCCATGCCGACCGCGACCGCGCGGTTCAGCTCGACCACCGGGCCCGGCCGGAACCGCAGCAGTTCGAGGTAGAGCCCGGCGATCTGCGCCCAGTCGGTGTCCTCGGCGCGCGCGGCGGTGGCATGGCACGCGGCGATCGCGGCCTGCACCTGGTACGGCCCTGGGGTGCGGCGGCGCAACGCTCCCTCCAGCAGCGCGGTGCCCTCGGCGATCGCGGCGGTGTCCCAGTGGGTTCGGTCCTGTTCTTCGAGCGGGATCAGTTCGCCGTCGGGCCGGTTTCGCGTGGCGCGGCGGGCGTGCTGGAGCAGGAGCAGCGACAGCAGGCCGGTGGCCTCGGGTTCGTCCGGCATCAGGGTGGCGAGCAGCCGGGCCAGCCGGATGGCTTCGACGGCCAGGCCGGGCCGCTGCAACTGCTCGCCTTCGCTCGCCGAGTAGCCCTCGTTGAACAACAGGTACAGCACGCCGAGCACCGCGGCGGTGCGTTCGGGCAGCAGATGGGCAGGCGGCACCCGGTACGGGATCCCGGCGGCGCGGATCTTGCGTTTCGCCCGGACGAGACGCTGCGACATCGTCGACTCGGCCACCAGGAACGCGCGCGCGATCTCCGCGGTGCTGAGCCCGACGAGGGTGCGCAGCGCGAGCGCGACCTGTGCTTCGAAGGCGAGCGCGGGATGGCAGCAGGTGAAAATGAGCCGGAGCCGGTCGTCTTCTACCCCGCCGTCTCCGTTGTCTCCACTGTGGACAGTCGCCGGTTCGTCCGGGACGGCCAGCAGTGCGGCTTCCCGGAGTTTGCCCGCGCCCACGGACGCGCGCCGGAGGCGGTCGACGGCACGGTTGCGGGCGGCGGTGGTGAGCCACGCCCCGGGGCGCTCGGGAACCCCGTCGCGCGGCCAGGTGCGCACGGCGAGGGCGAACGCGTCCTGCGCGCATTCCTCGGCCAGGTCCCAGTCTCCGGTGACCCGGATGAGCGTGGCCACGACGGAGCCCCATTCGTCGCGGAACGCCTGCGCGATCGCGGCGTCGGCCGCGTCGTGCTGCCTGGTCACCTCGTGCTCCCCTCGGGCTCGTCGGCGGACGGGTTCCGCCGACGCCCTTCGGACGGTAGACCGGCGCACCGACAATTTCGCGGGGTTCGCGAGGTTTCGCGCGATCAGGCTCCGGCGAGCTGCGCGATCCCGTCGAGGATGCGGGCGAGCCCGAACCGGAAGTGGTGCTCGGGATCCGAGGACCCGCCGTAGGTCTGCCCCGCGGTCGTGCCGACCCGGCTCGCGCGTGGGAAGTGCACCGGATCCGCCGCCGGGATTTCGGCCAGCACCGGCGCGGAGCGGTCCCACCAGTCGAGGTCGGTCATCCCGCTGCGGCGCGCGGCGCGGGCCGCGTCCACCGAACCGCGCGCCGCGCCGGCGACCAGGCCGTTGAGCAGGCTGACGATCGCGTCGAGCTGGACGTCGTCGAGGTCGAGTTCGTCCATCGCGGCCAGTTCGCGCTCGTATTTGGCGAAGGTGTGCGGACCCAGTGTCGGGCGGCCGACGCGGACCTCCAGCAGCCACGGATGCCGGTGGTAGAGCCGCCACAGGTCTTCGGCGACCGCGGCGAGCCCGGCCCGCCAGCCTTCCGGCAGCTCGCCGGGGAGTTCGCCGTGCGCGTGGTCGAGCATCAGCTCCAGCAGTTCGTCGCGGCCGGGCACGTAGGTGTAGAGCGACATCGTCGCGACGCCCAGTTCGTCGGCGATCCGGCGCATGGTGACCGCGTCCAGCCCGTCGGCGTCCGCGACCCGGATCCCGGCCAGCACCACGTGCTCGACCGACAGCTTCGGTTTCGGGCCGCGGCGCGGGGGACCGGGCACGCCCCACAGCAGTTCGATGGTCCGCCGCGGATCGCCCGGCTCGGTGTCCGTTCCGGTGTCCATTTCGCTCCTCGTACGCAGTACAGAGTTTTCCGGTACACTATCCCGTACAGGTCAGCCAGGGGAGGGCGGAACACTGAATTCAGTGGTGGTGGAGCCGGGCCGGATCGTGCTCTGGAGACCGGACGGCGCGGAGCCGGACGGTCCCGGGGAGCCCGGCACAGTCGAGGTCGTGCTGGCGGAGGGGGTGCGCACGGTGCCCGCGCTGCGGTTGCCGGCCGCGGAGGCGGCGCCGGTGCTGCGGTCGCTGACGGATCCGTCGGCGCGGTTCTGGGCGCTGGCCGCCGAAGCGGCAGAGCGGCTCGCCTCGGCCGGGTGGACCGGACCGCTCGACCCGGCCGAGGAAGCGTGGCTGCGCCGTCTCGCCGACGCGATGCCGCCGCACGCCCACGCGACGCCGCTCCCAGGCGACCCGGCGCGGTTGCCGGAGCCGTATCCGCTGCTGATGCGGTTCCTCGGGGACGTCGCCGGGGTGCAGCCCGCGCTGCGGGTGTCGCTGCGCATCGAGTCCGACGATCTGGCGGGCGGCCGGTTCCGCGCGGTCGTCCAGGTGCACGGCGGCGCCGAGCCGCTGGTCGACGCGGAAGAGCTGTGGCGCACCGGCAGCCAGGAGGCGCGGCACGAGGTCCTGCTGACCTTGCGGCATGGGGCGGAGGTGTGGCCGGCGCTCGCTCCGCTGCTGTCGGCGGCGGTTCCGTCGTCGGTCGAGCTGGGAGACCGCGAGATCGCCGAACTGCTCGCGGGCGCGCTCGACGCCGCGGAGCTGGCGGTGCACTGGCCCGCCGAACTGACCGGGCTGGCCGCGCGAGCGGTCGTCCGCCCGGGCGACGCGCCGTCGGACGCGCGGTCGTTCTTCGGCGGCGACCAGGTGCTGCAGTTCGACTGGCAGCTCGCGCTCGGCGACAGCGAGCTGAGCGTCGCGGAACTCGACGCGCTCGCCGAGGCCCAGCGTCCGGTCGTCCGGCTGCGGGACCGGTGGGTGCTGCTGGACCGCACCACCGCTGACCGCGCGCGGGACCGCTCGCTCAAGCCGCTGACCGCGATCGAGGCGCTCGGCGTCGCGCTCACCGGCCGCACCGAGGTCGACGGCGCCCAGGTCGAGGTCCGCACCGACGGCTGGCTGGAGGAGCTGCGCGCGCGGCTGGCGGCCGATCCCGTCCCGGTGCCGCAGCCGCCCGGGCTGGCCGCGACCCTGCGCGACTATCAGCTGCGCGGCCTGCAGTGGCTCGACACCGTCACCGGGCTGGGCCTCGGCGGCTGTCTCGCCGACGACATGGGGCTCGGCAAAACCGTCACGCTCATCGCACTGCACCTGCACCGCGGCGCCGGTCCGACGCTGGTCGTGTGCCCGGCCTCGCTGCTGGGCACCTGGGAGACGGAGATCCGCCGGTTCGCGCCCGGCGTGGCGGTGCGCCGGTTCCACGGCACCGCACGGTCGCTGGACGATCTCGACGGCGGTTTCGTCCTCACCACCTACGGCACGCTGCGCACCGACCCGGCGCCGCTGGCCGAGGTGAGCTGGGACCTGCTGGTCGCCGACGAGGCGCAGCACGTGAAGAACCACCGCTCCGACACGGCGAAAGCGTTGCGGCTGCTGCCTTCCGCGGCGAAAGTGGCGCTCACCGGCACGCCGGTGGAGAACACGCTCACCGAACTGTGGGCGATCCTCGACTGGACCACGCCCGGGCTGCTGGGCCCGCTCGCCGACTTCCGCCGCCGCTGGGGAAAGCCGGTCGAATCCGGCGCGGCCCCGGCGGTCGCCGAGCAGCTGTCCCGGCTGCTGCGGCCGTTCCTGTTGCGCCGCCGCAAATCCGACCCGGGCATCGCGCCCGAGCTGCCCGCCAAAACCGAGACCGACCGGCCGGTGTCGCTCACCGCCGAGCAGGCCGCGCTGTACGAGGCGACGGTGCGCGAGCTGATGGCCGACATCTCCGCGAGCGACGGCATGGCCCGGCGCGGCCGGGTGCTCAAGCTGCTCACCGCGCTCAAGCAGATCTGCAACCATCCCGCGCAGTACCTCGGCGAGTCCGCCGGCAGCACGCTCACCGGCAGGTCCGGGAAACTCGAACTGCTCGACGAACTGCTGGACACCATCCTCGCCGAGGACGGCGCGGTGCTGGTGTTCACCCAGTACGTGGCGATGGCGCGGCTGCTCGAACGGCACCTCGCCGCGCGCGGCGTCCCGTCGCAGCTGCTGCACGGCGGCACCCCGGTCGCCCGGCGCGAGGAACTGGTCCGCGGCTTCCAGAATGGCGACGTGCCGGTGTTCCTGCTGTCGCTCAAGGCCGCGGGCACCGGGCTCACCCTCACCCGCGCCGACCACGTCGTGCACTACGACCGGTGGTGGAACCCGGCGGTCGAGGACCAGGCGACCGACCGCGCGTACCGGATCGGGCAGACCCGGCCGGTGCAGGTCCACCGGCTGGTCGCGGAAGGCACGGTCGAGGACCGGATCGCGGTGATGCTGCGGGAGAAACGCGCGCTCGCCGACGCGGTGCTCGCTTCCGGCGAGGCCGCGCTCACCGAACTCACCGACGCCGAACTGGCCGAACTCGTCACCCTCCGGAGGCCACGATGACCGACCGGGTCCGCGGATTCCCCGCGTTCCCCGCCCGACCCGGCCGCGGCCCGTTCGCCCGCACCTGGTGGGGCCGCGCGTGGCTGCAGGCGATGGAGGACACCGCGCTCGACCTGCGGCAGCTGAAGAAAGGCCGGAGCTACGCCGCGGCGGGCCTGGTCGGCCCGATCACGGTCAGCCCGGGCCGGATC
>NZ_JBSHAM010000117.1:0-22367 GCF_053611505.1 Amycolatopsis sp. NPDC054798
GGCGGGAAAGATGCCATGACAAGCACCCTCCGCGCGTGTGGAGGCTTCGTATCGGGGTGCAGGGCGGGGGCTGGGCGCCTGGGGTTCGTGAGGTGGAGTGGCGGCGGTCTAGTGGTGGGGGCTGACGCCCCCAATGTGGCATTGGGTGCGTGGGACGCACCGAACGCCACATTGGGTGCGTGGGACGCACCGAATGTGGCATTGGGGCGCGTTGTGCGGGGGCCGGGCTGTGAAGGGCTCCTTGAGGGAATCCAAGTCCGTGAAGGAGCCCCTCACGGAACGGCGTGGGTCGTGAGGGGAACCCTGCGGGAATCAGCGTCTGTGAGGGTTCCCCTCACAGAACCGGAGTTCAGGAGGGCTGGGCGAAAGAGCGCGGTCAGCCCGCCGAAGCGGGAGAGGCCGCGGCGATCTGCTGCGGAAGGCAAGGTCGCGGGAAAGCCCGCGGATAGAGGCCGAGGTCGCGGGAGAGAAGCCGAGGTCGCGCGAGAAGCCCGCGGAAAAGAGGCCAAGGCCGCGGAACAAACCTCCGGTCGCGGAACAACCTCCAGAGGCTGAACAACCTCCGGGGGCGGAACAAACCTCCGGCCGCCGAAGAAACCTCCGGTCGCGGAACCACCTCCGGCGGTGGGCCAAACCTCCGCCCCTGAACAAACTCCGGCGGTGGAACAAACCTCCGGCCCGGAAACGAACCGGAGGCGGCAAGCGCGCTTGCGCCTGCCGCCTCCGGAACGAGCTGTCGTAGTGGACTTACTTCTGGATCTCCGCGGCCAGTTCCTTGAGCTTGGCCTCGTGCTCGCGGGCGTGGTGCCCGCAGAAGAGCAGCTCGCCTCCGGAGCTGAGGACTGCGCGTACCTGAGCTGCTGCTCCGCACCGGTCGCATCGGTCGGCTGCGGTCAATTCGGGGCGGGTGAGCGTCGGTGTTGTCATGGGGGTCTCCCTCCGTCCCGGCACCGGTCGCCCGGTGCCTCGATCCAGCTACGCCCACTTTGGTCTCGATGCCTTCGGCGGGGATCGCTTCCGGCTCCGCGGTGTTCGTGCTTCCACTCTTGCAGACGTTTGGCGGCCCGCAAGTGTTCCCGCGCCGGTGGGAGGTGCGTCACGCGGAATTAGCCCGGTTGCCGCAGCGGTGTCCCATCCCGTAGGACCCGACCACCCGGCGTAGCGTGTTTTCGGTGGTCAGGCACCATGCGGGAGTGGGCATCGCACTCTCCTGGAAACGCGTGAACGCGATTCCGGCACCGGTCTTGTTCGTTCTCAGCGGAATTTCCATGTATGCCGGTGCGGCCATCGCGGTCGACCTCTTCGGGCACGCCACGCCCTCCGGGGTCGCGTGGCTGCGCTGTCTCGGGGCAGCCGTCGTGCTGGTGTTGTGGCGCAGGCCACCCAAGGCGGCCTGGCGGGGCAAACGGCTCCTGCTCGCGGGCGCTTTCGGGGTCGTGACGGCCGGAATGAACGTGGTCTTTTACGAGGCCATCGCACGGTTGCCGCTGGGCACGGTGGTGGCGCTGGAGTTCGCCGGGCCGGTCGTCGTGGCGGCGATCGGGTCGCGGACGCGCCGGGACCTGATCGCGCTGGTCCTGGTGGCCGTCGGGGTGGTCGCGATCGCGGACGTGCGGATCGCGGGCAGTCCGCTCGGCGTCGTGTTCGCGCTGGCCGCGGCGGCTGCGTGGGCGGGGTACATCGTGCTCGGCAAGCGGGTCGCGATCGGCGGGGACGGGCTGGATTCGCTGGCGGTCGGGTTCGTGGTGGCGACCGTCGTGCTGTCGCCGCTCGCGCTGGGCACCGGGGAAGTGTGGGGTTCGCCACGCATGCTGGTTCTCGGGATCGGGGTCGGTGTGCTTTCGACCGTTGTGCCGTACGCGCTCGACCAAGTGGTCCTGCGCAGGCTCGGCCAGGCGCGGTTCGCGGTGCTGCTGGCATTGCTGCCGGTGACCGCGGGGGTCGTCGGGTTCCTGGTGCTCGCGCAGGTGCCGAGCGTCGTCGAAGCGATCGGGACGCTCGCCGTCGTCGCCGGGGTGGCGTTGCGCAGCCGGGACGACGCCGGACCGGTCGCTGAGCCGCCCGGGTGAACATTGGCGGATGGCCCGCGCCGTCCCGGCCAGCGATACTGATCCCGAGCCCGAGGAGGTTGCCATGACCAAGGCGGCGTCGGCGGCGGCGAAGGACCTGGCCGCGGCGGGGGTCGGTGGCGTCCACCTCGCCTGGGCGGACAACAACGGCGTCCCGCGCTCGCGCGTGGTCCCGATCGGCGGGCTGGCCGACGCCGCGGTCCGCGGCGTGGGAGCGACCTCGCTGTTCGCGGTTTTCGACAGCCACGACGCCATCACCTACTCGCATTCCGGCCTGAGCACGCCGTCCGGCGACATCCGGCTCGTGCCGGTCGTGGAACGGCTCCGCCGCCTCTCCGGGCAGCCTGCGCTCGCCTGGGCACCGGTACGGCAGCTCGCCGCGGACGGTTCGCCTTGGCCGTATTGCCAACGTTCCGTGCTGGAGCGGCAGGTCGCCGAGGCGGCTCGGCGTGGTCTCGAGTTCCGTGCCGGGTATGAGCTGGAGTTTTCCGTCGCGCCGGCGGGCAGCGCGGACGTGGTGGCCGCGCCGGGACACCGCGGGCCCGCGTACAGCCCGCACGCGCTGATCGGCCTGGACGAGTTCGTCGCCGCGCTGCTGCACGATTTCGCCGCGAACGGCCTGCAGATCGGCCAGCTGCACGCGGAATACGGCGTGGCGCAGCTGGAATTGTCACTCGCGGCCACGGACCCGGTGTCCGCGGCGGACGATCAGCTGCTGGCGCGGCAGACCATCCACGCCGCCGCGCACGCACACGGACTCGTCGCGAGTTTCGCGCCGATGATCGGGCTCGAGACCGCCGGGAACGGCTGGCACCTGCACACTTCGGTGCGCCGCAAGGGCCGGAACCTCCTGGTCGGCGACGGCGTGCCGGAAGGCGACGGCGCGGCCTACGTCGGCGGACTGCTGCGTGATTTGCCCGCGCTGACGGCTATCACGGCACCGAGCGTGCCCTCGACGTGGCGGTTGCGACCGGGGTTTTTCGCCGGTGCGTACGCGTTCTGGGGCGTGGAGAACCGCGAAGCGCCGTTGCGGTACGTCCCGGGAACGGCGCTGCTCGGCGTGGAACACGCGAATGTGGAGCTGAAAACGTCGGACGCGTCGGCCAATCCGTACCTGGCGCTGGCGGTCGTGCTCGCTTCCGGGATGGCCGGGATCGCGGATTCGGCGGTCCTGCCGGAACCGGTCGCGGAGGACCCGGGCGGCTGGAGCGAAGGGGAACGGACCACGGCGGGCGTGCTGCCGCTGCCGGCGAGTCCGTCCGAACAGGACACTGCGCTGCTGGCGAATCCGCGCGTGTCCGGGGTGCTGGGGGACGAGCTGCTCGGCGCGTTCCGCGCGGTGCGCGCCTCGGACGCGGCGTGGGCCGCCGAACGGGCGCCTGAGGAGATCGTGGCGGCGCATCTGTGGCGGTACTGAACACGGGGCTTTCCGACGTCCACTGGCTTCCCGGCGGTGCGCGCCTGGTCGCCGAAGCCAGGGCGGAACTGCCGCAGAAGGACGGGCTGGCAGCGGCCTTCGCCGGACTTGTGACGCTGCGGGCGGCGGACATCGTGGTGCCGGACCAGGACGAGGTCGCGATCGCGGCCGGGACTGTGCGCGCACCCGCCAGTCGTCCGGAAGGTGCGTTGCCCCGTAACGACTTCCGCCTTCCGGTGCCGTTCGACGAAACCGCTGCGGGTACTTCGCTGGAGGGATTGGCCGCAGCGATCCGGACGTTGTCCGCGGAGAAGCTGGCAGTGGTTCCGGCGCTGGGGGAGTGGGACGCTCCGACGGTCTCGGATTTGTTGCTGGGCCTGTGGGAATTGCCTCGCGTAGCGGTGCTGGCGCGGGTCGACCCGGCGGAACTGGGCGCGCCGGACACGCCGGAACGCGCGCTGCTGGACTATCTCGACACCGGCATTCCTCCACTGTGGACTAACCGGTGGCGGCCGCCCGCGCCGCATCACGTGCTGATCGCCGGAGTGCGGCTCGGCGCGGAGGGCACCTTGCTGTCTATTGTGGACACTTATCGCGAGCTGGGCGACGACGGCGTGCACGACCAGCCGGTGGAGTGGGTCGCGGCGGGACTGGAGTCGGTGCTGCTGGTGGCGGACGCCGGGCACGCCGACGCGTTGGCACAGGCGGTTTCCTACGCGGGGCTGCGCACGGAGTAAGCGTTCCGCGGAGAAAATGATTCGCGGAGCCGATCAGGCCGATGGCAGCCTTCGGCCTATGCCAGCCCACTACGAGATCCGCGCGGACTTCGACACGGACACGATCGTGGTCTACCAAGCGTACGCACCGGTCATCGCCGACGCGGCGCTGCGGGCGGGCCGGTTCGTCGCGCCGTTCTCGTTTCACCGGATGACGTGGATCAAACCCTCTCTCCGGTGGCTGATGCATCGCAGCAACTGGGCGCGCAAACCCGGGCAGGAACGCGTTCTCGCGGTGCGCATCACCCGGGCTGGGTGGGAAGAGGCACTGTCCAGCGCGGTGTTGACGACCTCGGATCCGGCAGCGCTGGCGCAGGCGGCGGTCCACGTCCAGTGGGATCCGGAACGCTCGTGGCGCGGAGCAGCGCTGAATCACTACAGCATCCAGGTCGGCGTCGGACGCGACCTGATCCGCGTCTTCGCCGACGACTGGACCGTTGGCATCACTGACCTCACGCCGCAGGTTCGCAAGGCCGCGGACTTGATCAAAGCCGGGCGCGCCGCGCAAGCCCAGCGGCTGTTGCCCGCGGAGCGCGCGTATCCGCTGCCGCGAACGCTGGAAAACCGCTTGTGCCGCAACGACTAGCGGTCGTACTGCTCCTGCGCGTCCAGCAGTTCCTCCCAATGCTCGGCGACCCAGCCGTACACGACCTGCATCGGTTCCAGCAGGCTGCGCCCAAGCGGCGTCAGCGCGTACTCCACGCCTGATGCGGGATCGGCATGCGCCGTGCGGGAGACCAGCCCAGAGCGTTCGAGGCCGCGCAACGTCTGGGTCAGCACCTTCGGCGTGACGCGGTGCAGCGGCACCCGCAGTTCGGAGAACCGCCGCGGCCCGTCTTCCAGGCAGCGGATGACCAGTGCGGACCACTTGTCCCCGAACCGGAACGGCACCAGCGAGGACGGGCACAGCTCTTCGAACAGGTCGGGAGGCAACGGCTGCCGAACGGTCATCGAGGTCTCCTCTCAGTATCCCGGAGGGAACCGGCCCCCTGGCTACCTTCCAGAGCATCGACACTCCAGGAGGTATTCCCACGATGAGCAAGATCGTCATTTTCGGGGCGGGCGGCCGGGCCGGACGGCAGGCGGTCGCGGAGGCACGGCGGCGCGGGCACGACGTCACCGCGGTGGTTCGCGATCCCGCGCGCTACGGCGATTTGGCAGATGCCGTCGCTGGCGACGTCACCAGCGCGGCAGACGTCGCTGCCCTCGCTGCCGGGCACGACGCTGCGATCAACGCGGCCGCGGTCTACGGAGAGGGCACCGATCCGGACGCGTTCTTCACCGGTGCCGCCCGAGCGCTCGTCACCGGTTTGCCGCGGGCCGGGGTGGACCGGCTGGTCGCGATCGGATTGTCCGCGCTGCTGCCCTCAGCGGACGGAACCCCGGCGCTGGACTTGATTCCGGCCGAGTTCCGGCCGTTCTGCCTGGCGCACGCGGCGGGGCTCGAAGTGCTGCGCACCGAAGGCAGCGGGCTGGACTGGGTGTACGTCAGCCCGGTCGGCGACTTCGACCACGACGGCGAGCGCACCGGCCGCTACGAAATCGGCGAGCACGGCGACCTCGCGCTCAAGATCTCGTACGCCGATTTCGCCGTGGCGCTGCTCGACGAGGTCGAGAACCCGCGGCACCGCCGCGTCCACCTGGCAGTGGCCTGACCCTACTTGGCGAAGCGGGAGTGCTTGCGGCCGTAGAAGAAGTAGATCAGCAGGCCGAGCACGAGCCACGCGGCGAACCGGAGCCAGGTCATCACGTCGAGGTTCAGCATCAGGTAGAAGCACGCCACCGCGGCGATGATCGGCAGCACCGGCGAGAACGGCACGGTGAACGGCCGTTTCAGGTCCGGGCGGCGTTTGCGCAGCACCGGCACCGCGACCGCGACGATGATCATCGCCGACAGCGCGCCGATGCTCACCATGTCGGCCAGCGCCGAGATCGGCACGAACGCCGCCAGCACGGCGATCAGCGCGGCCCCGCCGATGGTCATCCGGTGCGGCGTGCCCCAGCGCGGGTGCGCCGTGCCGATCGCCTTGGGCAGCAGGCCGTCGCGGCCCATCGCGAAGCCGATCCGGCCGATCGTGACCAGTTCGACCATCATCACCGACGTCAGCCCGGTGACCGCGCCGAGCGAGATCAGCGCGCCGACCCAGTGCTGGCCGACCCGGTCGAAGGCGTCCGCGAGCGGCGCGCCCGCGTCGATGTCGGTGTAGTGGACCATGCCGGTGAGCACGATCGACACCCCGATGTAGAGCACCGCGCACACGGCCAGCGCGCCGAGAATGCCGACGCGGAGATCCTTGCGCGGGTTGATGGTTTCCTCGCCGAGGTTGGCGAGCGCCTCGAACCCGGTGTAGGCGAAGAACACGACGGCAGCGGCGGTGACCATGCCGGCGATGCCGTAGACCGACTGCTCGAGCCCGAGCGCGGCCTGGACCACCGGCTGGTGCAACACGTTCGGGGTGCCGGACGGCGGCTGCGCGGGCGGCACGAACGGGGTGAGGTTCGAGCCCTTCACGAAGAACACGCCCACAGCGAGGATCAGCACGCAGACGGCGACCTTGACGAGCACCAGCAGGTTCGTGAGCCACGAGGACTCCTTGATGCCGATCACAGCCACGACCGTCAGCACCGCGATGATCAGCACCGCGCCGACGTTGACAGTCGCGTCTTCGCCGAACCATTCCGGCGACAGCCCGAGCAGGTTCGCGAGATACCCGGACCAGCTGCGCGACACCACGGCCGCGCCGAGCGAGAACTCCAGCAGCAGGTCCCAGCCGATGATCCAGGCGAAGACCTCGCCGAGCGTGGCGAAGGCGTAGGTGTAGGCGCTGCCCGCGGTCGGCACGCTGGAGGCCAGCTCGGCGTAGCAGAGCGCGGCGAGACCGGCGACCACCGCGCCGATCACGAACGACAGCGTGACCGACGGCCCGGCGTGCGTCTTCGCCTCGACCCCGGCGAGGGTGAAGATCCCGGTGCCGATGATGATGCCGACGCCGAAGCCGACCAGGTCGCGCCCCCTGAGCCGCCGCTTCAGCTCGCCGGATTCCTGTCGCTTGAGGACTTCGTCGACGTCGAGAGTTCTCCGCTCGCCCATGGGGGAACGTTAGAAGGTCGCGCGCGGATGCGCAGAACGGTCAGCCGGGTGGCTCAATGCCATGGTCTTGGGCCAGGATCGCGGCCTGCACCCGGGAACGCAGGCCGAGCTTGGCCAGCACCCGGGAAACGTGCGTCTTCACCGTCGCCTCGCCGATGTACAGGCGGGTGCCGATCGCGGCGTTCGAGAGCCCGGCGCCGAGGCAGCCCAGCACCTCGCGCTCGCGTTCGGTGAGGTCCGCCAGGCCGGTCGGCGCGGGCGACGGCCCGGCCGGGGTGCTGGCGAAGGCGGCGATCAGCCGTTTCGTGACCTGCGGGGCGAGCACGCCCTCGCCCGCCGCGACCAGCCGGACGGCCTCGATCAGCCGGGGAGCCTCGACCGACTTCAACAGGAATCCGGCGGCGCCGGCGCGGAGCGCGGCGTGCACGTACTCGTCGAGGTCGAAGGTGGTGAGGACGAGGACTTCGGCGAGCCCTTCGGCGATCAGCTGGCGGGTGGCGGTGATCCCGTCGGTGCCGGGCATCCGGACGTCCATCAGGACGACGTCCGGGCGCAGCGCGCGGGCCTGGCGCAGCGCGACCTCGCCGTCGGCGGCTTCGCCGACCACCTCGATGCCCTCGGCGTTGCCGAGGATGAGCGCGAGCCCGGCGCGGATGGCGCCGTGGTCGTCGGCGACGAGGACTCGGATGGTCATGACGGCTCTCCGGCGAGGGGAAGTTCCGCGCGGACCAGCCACTGCGGCCCGGACGGACCTGCTCGCAGGGTGCCGCCGACGGCGTGCGCGCGCTCGCGCATGCTCAGCAACCCGTGTCCGCCGCTGTCCGACCGGGCCGGAGCGCCGAGCAGTTCGTTGTCGATCTCGACGGTCAGCGTGCCGTCGGCCACGCGCAGCCGCACTGTCACCCGGCCGCCCGGCGCGTGTTTGACCGCGTTGGTCAGCGCCTCCTGCGCGATCCGGTACGCGGTGAGGTCGACAGCCGTCGGCAGTGCGAGTTCTTCGTCCACAGTGGAATCCACAGTAACGGTCATGCCCGCCGCCCTCGCCGAGTCCACCAGTCTGGTCAGCTCGGCCAGCCGCGCCGGGGCGGTCACCTCGTCCTCCGAGGACACTGCGGACTCTGACCGCAGCAGTCCGATCATCGCGCGCATTTCCTCCAGCGCGCGCACGCTGTTCTCCCGCACCGCGACGAGCACGGTCTGCGCGGTCTTGGGATCGTCCGCCATGGACAGTGCCGCCTCCGACTGGATGGCGATCGCCGACAGATGCCCGGCGACGACGTCGTGCAGGTCGCGGGCCATCCGCGCGCGTTCGGCCGCCACCGCCGCCCGCTGGTCCAGCGCCGCGATCGTGGCGAGCTGTTCGGCGTTGGCCCGTTCAGTCGCCGCGAGGTCGGTCTGCTGGCGCACGTTCGCGCCCCACCACACCGGGACCAGCAGGAACGACAGCAGGCTGAACGCGCCGATCGCCGCCGCCCGCCAGCCCGCGACGGCCAGGAAGACGATCACCACCGCGAGCACGGCGGTCGCGGTGATCCCGACCAGCACCCTGCTCGTCCTGCGGGAGCCGTGCATCATGGCGGAGTACAGGAAATCCGTGTAGGCGATGGCGATCGGCAACGACAGGCCGAGCACAATATCGACGCCGACGACCCCCGTGGCGGCCAGCAGCCCCCACGGCACCTTCCGGCGCAGGAACGAGGCGAGGCAGATCGCGCCGAGTTCGGCGAACCGGACCCACAGCGGATACGGGTCGCCGCCCGGCTGCAGCCGGTGGACGTCCGCGAGGTACAGCAGCGAGCCGCCGGTGAACACCGCCAGCGCGACGAGGCCGTTCTGCTGCCACGAAGGCAGTCCGCTCAGCCGGGGGAGGGCCGAGCGCAGGTCTCGCGAGTGCACCCGACCATGACAGCACACCGCGGCGCCCCGGTCGTCCTACGAAATGATGACCCCTCGATCGTGCCGACCGCTGACGCGCGCGGAGGCCCGCGTCCGTGACAGTGAAGCCATGGACGAGTTTCTGAACAGCCCGATGACCGCCGCCATCGTGGCGTGCGAGATCGGGTTCTGGGTCTTCATCGCGGCCGGGCTGCTGGCCCGGTACGCGCTGCGCAAGCAGAAGGCCAGCACTGTGCTGCTGGCGCTGGTGCCGGTGGTCGACCTGGTGCTGCTGGTGATCACGGTGATCGACCTGGCGAACGGTGCGAAGCCGAACGTGACGCACGGGCTGGCGGCGGTGTATCTGGGCTTCTCGGTGGTGTTCGGGCCGTCGATGGTGGAGTGGGCCGACGTCCGGTTCGCGCACCGGTTCGCCGGCGGGCCGCGGCCGGAGAAGCTGTACGGCCGAGCGAAGGCCCGCAAGGAATGGCTCGAATGGGGCAAATGCGTGCTGGCCGCCGCGATCAGCGCGGGACTGCTGCTGCTCGCGATCGTCGTCGTCGGCGACCCGGACCGCGTCGAACCGCTGTGGGGCTGGCTGCCGCGGCTGGGCACGGTCGCCGGCCTGTGGTTCGTCTTCGGACCGCTGTGGCAGGAGATTTTCGGCTCGTCGGCACCCAAAGAGGAGGCGCGGCGATGATCGAGCTGTTCGGCATTCTCCTGGTGGTGCAGGGCGCGGGCGGACTGATCAACCGGCTCGCCGGGGCGGAGCACCCGAGCTGGTTCCTCCAGTTGCACGTGCTGCCGCCGCAGCTGCACGTGATCGCCAGCATCGTCCTGCTCGGGGCGGGCGCGGCGGTGCTGTTCGCGCACCGGGCGCGCAAACGCCGCCGCGGCTAAACTCGGAAGCGTGGCGGCCGGTCCGGTTCTGCTGTTCGCCGTGGTCAGCGTGGCGCCCTCGGCGTTGTTCTGGGCTGCCCTCCGCGTTCCGTCCGTCTGCCGCTGGCTGCGTCGCCGCCGTGCCGCTCCAGTGCCGTCCGGACCGCCGGTGGAGCAGGTGGCCGCCGACCTGCGCCGGGTACGCCGGACGCTCGCGCAGCTTCCCTCCGGAACGTCTGCCGCGCGCCGGATCGGCACCCGGCAGGCGTACGACGAACTGCTCGCCACCGCCTGCCGCGAGATCGGCGTCGCGCATCGGCTCGACGGATTGCGCGAGGGCGTCGACCGGGATCTCGAACGGCTGCGGATCGAGGATTCGCTGAGCCGTAAAGGATTCGTGCTGTCCTGAGCGGAGTGGCAGGATGCCCGGGTGGATTTCCAGCCGAAAGACCGGCCCCCGGACGCGTTCCAGCAACCGCTCACCGCCGACCAGATCGAACTGCTCTGCCGCCGCGCGCTCGGCAGCGGCGTGCGGTCCGCCGTCGAACTCGGGTGGGGCGGATACAACAGCACCTACCGGGTGGAGCTGACCGACGGCCCGGCGATTCTGCGCGTCGCCCCGGAACCGGCGCGGCAGACCCGGATCGAGCCCCAGTTCATGCGCAACGAATACCTTGCCGCGCCGTACTTCGCGCCGATCGCGCCGCTGATGCCGCGCACGCTCGCCGCCGATTTCACGCATCAGGTCATCGGCCGCGATTTCGTGCTGCAGGCGGTTCTTCCCGGACAGCCCGGCCCGGAAATCCTGTCGCCGGTTTCGCCGGAGGAGCGGACGCCGTACTTCCATCAGCTCGGCGAGATCACCCGCGCCGTCCACGAGGTGCGCGGGCCCGGTTTCGGCCTCGTCGCCGGGCCGCATTTCGCGACGTGGAGCGAGGCGCTGATCGCGTACTTCGAGGACAACGCCGCCGATGTCGAAGACCTCGGCCTCGACGCGGCCGACCTGCGTGCGGTGGCCGCTTGGGCGAGGCGCGACGCGGAGTTGCTCGACGAGATCACCGAACCGCGCCTGCTGCACGGGGATCTGTGGCACGTGAACGTGATGCTGACCCCGGAGCTGGAGATCGTCGGGGTGTTCGACCACGACCGCAGCTGGTGGGGCGACCCGGCGGCGGACTGGACGATCCACATGGCGTCGGCGAAACCTGGCACGGAGCGGGACGCGTTCTGGGACACCTACGGCCGGCTGGACTCTTCCCCGGCGGCGCGGCGGCGGGCGTTGTACTACGAAGCCCGGCATATCGGCGCGGTGCGGTTGGAACGGCACCGGCTCGGCAAGGAGGGGAAGGTCGAGGAGTCGTATCCGGAGCTGGCTTCGGTTCTCGCCGAGCTGAACTCCTAACCTGCCCTTCGGGCAGGACAAGGCAGATCCGCTCAGAGTGACGGGTCGGAACCGCGCAGCGCGGCCCACCAGAACCCGAACGCGGCGATCAGCACGCTGACCGTCAGCCACCCCGCGAACCCGCTGCCGTCGACGAGCGCCCAGAACGCGCCCACGACCGGAGCGACCGCCAGCACCGGCAGATCGGCACGGAACTGCCGCGCGAGCCGTACTGGCGTGGCCGCGGCGAGCGCGCGTTCCTCGTCCGGTTCGGACGGGTTGTCCAGCCGACGGCCCCGAGGCTCGCCAGAGCGCACCGAACCCGCCGGATACAGCACCTCGCCGTCGATGCGGACGGCGACATGGCGGTCCGTGCGCAAGTCGCCCAGCACTTCGACCCGAGAGGGCGACGGCAGGCCGATCAGCGTCGGCGAGAAGTACACCGGGATCCAGCGCGGCGTCGCGGTGTCGGTCTCCAGCCACGACCGCGTCAGCAAGCCGCGCTGCACCTTCACCCGGCGCATCGGCACGGAGGCACCCGCCTTCCGCCGAGACGGTTGCACGAAGCGGGTGAAGAGCAAGAACCCGTTCACCGCCAGCATTGCGAGCACTGCCACCACGGTGACCGTCGCGTATGTCGAGGCGCGGTCCGCGGTCACCAGCGCCGAAGCGCCGCTCGTGATCGCACGGGACGGAGCCGACGGGTCGTAGCGCACCGGAACCTTCGTGCCCAGCGCCGGGGGAGTGGTGTCCAGCTCGACGGCCGCGCTCGCTTCCGGCTGATTCGGCACCGGGAACCGCACCGTGACGGTGGCGTCGTCGACCCGCGAAACGATTCCGGTCGTGTTCGCGGTGAGTCCCTGCAACCGCGGCCGGGCGCTGTTGAACTCCAGCAGCTGCACCACGAACACCGCGGCGCACGCGACGAACACGACCGCACTCGTCACCAGGATGTGCCGCACCGGCCGCAGTCGCAGGAACTTCCGCACAGAGATCACCTTAACTGTCCAAAAAGGAAGGAGCGGCGCGGGGAGTCCGCGCCGCTCCTTCGATTCCCGCTAGGGGAGGATTACTTCACGAACCCGATCTTGGTGAAGTCGTACGGGTTGTTCGCGTAGCCCGGCGAACCGAAGTTGCCCAGCGTCTTGCGCACGGCGAAGGCACCGGTCGACTGGAAGATCGGAAGCTGGTGGCCCAGCGCCCAGATCTCCTTGTCCGCGGCGTTGATGTCCGCGGCCCGCTTCGTGTCGTCCAGTTCCTGCGCGGCGGTGTCGAGCAGCTGGTTCAGCTTGTCGCTGCCGATGTGCCCGTAGTTCTGGTTGACGTTCTTCGGGTCCAGGTAGTAGATGCCCTTGCTGCCGCCGATCGGGAACGAGTTCGAGATCCAGCGGAACAGCGTGAGGTCGAAGTTGCCGACGTTCACGTAGTTCTTGAAGAACTCGGCCGACGGGACCGCCACGATGTCGATGCCCACGCCGATCGCCTTCATCTGCGACTGCAGGATCTGGCTGGTCTGCTGGCTGATCGGGGTGCCCGACGGGATCACCAGGCGCAGCTTCAGCTGCTTGCCGTCCTTGGCGCGCAGGTCGCCGGACTGCTTCCAGCCCAGCTTGTCCAGCTCGGCCTTGGCCGCGTTCTGGTCGAACTTGTACGGGCCGCTGTTGTCCTCGTAGGTCTTCGCGCCCTTGAGGTACAGGTGGTTGCCGATCGGCGTGGTGTCCTTCTGCATCTGGCCGAGGATCGACTTCGAGATGGTCACCGTGTCGACGCCGCGCATGACCGCCAGCCGCAGGTCCTTGTCCGCGAGGATCGAGGACGAGGCTCCGTTGAGCGTCATGTGCGTGTAGTCGGGGTAGGTCGACTGGCGCACGACCGCGTTCGGGTCGGACTGGGCCCGCTTGAACGCGTTGATGTCGTTGTTCAGGTTGTAGAAGTCGATCTGCCCGTTGGCGAACGCGTCAGCCAGCGCGGGACGGTCCACGACCTTGAAAGTCACGGTGTCCAGCTTCGGCTTGTCGCCCCACCAGTTCGGGTCGCGCTCGAACACCGCGGTCTTGGCGGTGTAGTCGACGCTCTTGATCTTGAACGGACCCGCGGTGATCTGCGCCTTCTGCGCCCAGCTCTTGTTGAAGGTGGTGGCGTCGGCCATCGCCTCCTTCGGGTACAGCGGCGAGAACAGCGACTTCCACTCCGCGAACTTCTTCGCGAAGGTGACCTTGACGTCGAGGTCGTCAGTGCCCTTCTCGACCTTGGCGATGTCCTCGTACCCGGTGGTGCTGGAGACCTGGTAGGCGGTGTCCTTGCCGGTCAGCGCCTTCGCCATCGCGGCGAAGTCCTCCCACGAGAACTGCCGCCCGTTGCTCCACTTGGCCTTCGGGTTGATCTTGTACTCGATGACCTGCGGGTCCTGGCTGACGATCTCGGCCGAGGTCAGGTAGTTCTTGTCCAGCCCGACCGTCGCGTCCGCGTTCTGCGGGAACGGGTAGGGCAGGATCGCGCCGAGCATGTTGGCGCCGTCCAGGACCGTGCCGTCGACCTGGTAGTAGTTCCAGTTGTCCGGCAGCTGGTCGACCGGCCACTTGAAGTCGCCGCCGTCCTTCAGCTTGTCCAGCGGCTGCTCGTTGATGTCCGCGGTCTTGACGCCCGTCGTGCCGGCGTCCTGCAGGCCTTTGTCGCCGCCGCCGCTGCCGCCGCCGCAAGCGGCGAGCAGAAGCCCCAGAGCGGCAACGGGGGCCACGAGTGCGGCCATTCTCCGTCGCATGTGTGTACCTTCCTTCTTCTGGTGTGCCAACGGATTGTGGCTACACAACTTCGCGGGTTTTGGCGTAGTGGCACGCCACGTCGTGGTCGTCGGCGCGGGACTCGCGCGGAGGCTCGACGTCGACGCACTTCTTCTTGTCCTCTTCGGACAGTTGCGAGAAGACGAAACAGCGGGTGCGGAACCGGCAGCCCGACGGCGGGTTCGCCGGGCTGGGCAGGTCGCCGGTGAGGATGATCCGGCCGCGCTCGCGCTCCTTGGCCGGGTCCGGGATCGGGATCGCGGACAGCAGCGCCTGCGTGTACGGATGCTGCGGCGCCTCGAAAACCGTGCGGACGTCGCCGATCTCCACGATCTTGCCGAGGTACATCACCGCCACCCGGTCGGCGATGTGCCGGACCACCGACAGGTCGTGCGCCACGAACAGGTACGACAGGCCCAGCTTGGCCTTCAGCTCGTCCAGCAGGTTGATCACGCCCGCCTGGATCGACACGTCGAGCGCGGACACCGGCTCGTCGAGCACGATCAGCTTCGGCTCCAGCGCGAGCGCCCGCGCGATGCCGATGCGCTGGCGCTGCCCGCCGGAGAACTCCGCCGGGTACCGGTCGGCGTGCTCGGGGCGCAGGCCGACCAGGCCCAGCAGCTCCGGCACCCGCTTGCCGATGCGCTCCTTCGAGAACCCGTGCGTGACCATCGGCTCGGCGATGATGTCGCCGATCGGCAGCCGGGGGTCGAGCGCGGCCATCGGGTCCTGGAAGACCACCTGCAGGTCGCGGCGGATCTCCTTGCGTTCCTTGCCCGCCAGCTTCGCGACGTCCTTGCCGAGCACCGCGACCGAACCGTGCGCCGGGGCTGTCAGTTCGAGGATCTCCATCAGCGTGGTCGACTTGCCGCAGCCGGATTCGCCGACCAGGCCCAGGGTTTCGCCCTCGACGATGTCGAAGCTGATCCCGTCCACCGCGCGCACGGTGCCGACCTTGCGCTTGAAGACGGTGCCCTTGCTGACCGCGTAGTGCTTCTGCAGGTCCTGCACGTCCAGCACGGTCGAACGCTGGGCACGGGGCAGGGAAGCGACCGGGGCTTCCTCGATCACCTCGGCGCCGTAGACCTCGGCGGCGTCCGCTTCCGGACGGGCGAGTTCCTCGGTGCGGATGCAGGCGGCCCGGTGCGTGGTGTCGACCGGCGCGTTCGGGTTGCCCGGGGTGATCGTGAACAGTTCCGGCTCGGCCGTGCGGCAGGCGTCGATCGCCAGCGGGCAGCGCGGCGCGAACGGGCAGCCCTCCGGCAGGTTCACCAGCGAAGGCGGCTGGCCCTCGATCGGCACCAGCGGCTGCTTCTCGCGAGCGTCGACGCGGGGGATCGAACCGAGCAGGCCCAGCGTGTACGGCATCCGCGGCTGGGCGTAGATCGTGTCGACCGGACCCTGCTCGACCGCGCGCCCGGCGTACATCACCATCAGCCGGTCGGCGAACCCGGCGACCACGCCGAGGTCGTGCGTGATGATCACGATGCCGGCGCCGGTGACCTCCTGCGCGGTCTTCAGCACCTCCAGCACCTGTGCCTGCACCGTCACGTCGAGCGCGGTGGTCGGCTCGTCGGCGATGATCAGGTCCGGGTCGTTGGCGATCGCGATGGCGATCACCGCGCGCTGGCGCATGCCGCCGGAGAACTCGTGCGGGAACGCCTTCGCCCGCGCCGCCGCGTTCGGGATGCCGACCAGGTCGAGCAGTTCGACCGCGCGGTTGTTCGCCTGCTGCTTGGTGATCGTGCCCTTGCCGTGCACCAGCAGCGCTTCGGCGATCTGCGCCCCGACGGTGTACACCGGGGTCAGCGCGGACAGCGGGTCCTGGAAAACCATCGAGATCTTCTTGCCGCGGATCTTCGACAGGTCGGTGTCGGACTTGCCGATCAGCTCGCTGTCCTGGAACCGGATCGAACCCGACACCCGCGCCTGCGGCGGCAGCAGCCCCATCACCGCCAGCGACGAAACCGACTTGCCCGAACCGGACTCGCCGACGATGCCGAGCACCTCGCCCGCGGCGACCTGGTAGTTCAGCCCGCGCACCGCGTGCACGCGGCCGGACTCGGACGGGAAGGACACTTCGAGGTCGGAAACCTCGAGCACGGTGCCAGTCGGCTTGCCCGTTTCCGCGCTCAGTTCGAGTGCGGCGCTCATGCTTCTGCTCCCACGGTCTGCGTCGAGGCGCTCGACTTGGTCTTTTCTTCGATCCGCTTGCGTTCCTTGCGCCGCGAACGGCTGGACGACGGGTCGAGCGCGTCGCGCAGGCCGTCGCCGACGAAGTTCACCGCGAGCACGGTGAACACCAGGAAGCCGGCCGGGATGTAGAACAGCCACGGGAACGTGCGGACCGCGTCGGAGCCCGCGGAGATCAGCGTGCCCAGCGAAACGTCCGGAGCCTGCACGCCGAAGCCGAAGAACGACAGCGACGTCTCCGTGATGATCGCGACGCCGACGTTGATCGTCGCGTCGATGATCAGCAGCGACGCCATGTTCGGCACGATGTGCTTGAAGATGATCCGCCACGGGGACTGGCCCATGAACTTGGCGGCCTTCACGAACTCGCGTTCGCGCAGCGTCAGCGTCATGCCGCGGACGATGCGGGCGGTGATCATCCACTGGAACAGCGCGATCAGGCCGACCAGGATCAGCCACGTCTTGCCGCGGAAGGCCGGCGACAGGATCGAGATGATCAGGAACGGCGGCAGGATCAGCAGCAGGTCGACGACCCACATCGACACCCGGTCGGTCCAGCCGCCGAAGTACCCGGCCGCGGCGCCGACGATCGAGGCCACGCCGGTGGAGAACAGCGCGGCCAGCAGGCCGATGGTGAGCGACTTCTGCAGCCCGCGCATGGTCTGCGCGAACATGTCGCCGCCGATCTGGTTGGTGCCGAACCAGTGCGTGCCGTCCGGCGGCACCAGCGTGGCGGCCGGGTCGAGGTCGTCGTAGCCCCACGGCGAATACCAGCTGTAGGTGAACGCCAGCACGTAGAACAGCAGGATCACGACGAGCCCGACGAGAGCCAGCTTGTTGCGGAAGAACCGGCGGGCGACGAGCTTGCCGCGGCTGGAGGACGCCCCGCCCTCCTGCCCGGTCTCCGTTTCGGTGGCTGCGACGGCCGAATCGGCGAGGTCGGCCTCGTTCAATGGGGCGGCCATCAGATCCTCACCCTCGGGTCGAGCGCGGCGTAGAGCACGTCCGCGAGCCAGCCGGCGAGCAGCACGCAGATCGCGATGAACAGGGTCACGGTGGTGACGATGTTGGTGTCCTGCTTCTGGATGCCGGTCACCAGCCAGTCGCCCATGCCGTACCAGCCGAAGATCTTCTCGGTGAAGACGCCGCCGGTGATGAGCAGGCCGAAGCCGAACGCGAACAGCGTCGCCATCGGGATCAGCGCGGTGCGCAGGCCGTGCTTGAACAGCGCGCGCCTGCGGGTGAGGCCCTTGGCCTGCGCGGTGCGCAGGAAGTCCGAGCCGAGCACGTCGAGCATCGCCGAACGCTGATAGCGGCTGTAGTAGGCGACCTGGGTCAGCACGATCGCCAGGGTCGGCACGATGATGTGCTGCAACCGGTCGAGCAGGACGGCGCCGAAACCGCCGTCGACCGCGCCGCCCTCGCCCTGCACGATGAAGAACTGATAGCCGTCGAGCAGGTTGTCGTTGACCGACTGCGCGCCCGCCTTGAGGATCGTGGCGATCACGAACACCGGCGTCGACAGCACCACGAAGGAGAACGTGGTGGCGATGTAGTCGCTGATCTTGTACTGCCGGATCGCGCTGATCACGCCGACCAGCACCCCGATGATGATGCCGATCGTGATGCCGAGCAGGAACAGCCGCAGGCTCACGCCCGCGCGGCGGAACAGCTCGTCGGTGATCGCCTGATCGGCGACCGTCCGGCCGAAGTTGCCCTGCACGACGCCGCCCAGCCAGGTGAAGAACCGGTGCGGGATCGCCTGGTCCAGATGCAGCTCGGCGGCCTTCGCGTCGATGGTCGCCTGCGGGGCGGGCGGGTTGCGCAGCTTGAGCGCGTCCAGCGGGCTGAAGGACAGCGACGCCAGGGAGAACGCCGCGAAGGTCGCGACGAGGCACAGGGCGATGTAGTTGACGAGTCTGCGGAGGAGGAACCCGATCACAGTTGCCTCGCTTCACCGGGGCCGGAGGATCCGCTCCGCGCCGCCGGACTTCCCTGGCTCGCTCGCGATTGAGTTTTCGTCGAAAACACTGGGCGGTGCTGCCTTCCAATACTGACGCTCGTTGTGGGCGCAGCCTAATGGCGATCAGCCGTTGCGATCTTCGTTTTCAGGCAACCAAACAATCACGATTTCCGCGTGCGGGCGGAGAACAACCGACTTTAGCCTCTTGTCCGGGTCTCAGTGTCGCGGTGGGTGCGCGACTGTGCACCGGCGATGAGTATTCCGGAACGGTTCCGGGGGTTCCGGGTGAACGGTTGTGAACGGGAAACGGACACCTGGGCCAACGCCCGAGGCCCCGGGGCCCCGCCGGGCGGCACGTTCGGGTGCACGTTCCCCCGACGGGATTCACCCCGTGGATTCCTGTTGTGCCGCAGCGTAATTCGCAAGGGGACCGCGCGCCGCCGAATTTCCCGGACTTGTCCGGTCCACTGTGGTCTGCCGAAGGAAGGATTTCGCGGAAATACCAGGCCGGAGCGCCGCGCGGTTGCCGGTAAACGCAGAAACCCCGCCGCCGCGTAGTGCGGGGCGGGGTTTCTGCGGGAGATAACCCGAAGCGGTTCAGTCCAGGTAGTCGCGCAGCACCTGCGAACGCGACGGGTGGCGCAGCTTCGACATCGTCTTCGACTCGATCTGCCGGATCCGCTCGCGCGTGACGCCGTAGACCTGGCCGATCTCGTCGAGGGTGCGCGGCTGGCCGTCGGTGAGGCCGAAGCGCAGCCGGACCACGCCCGCCTCGCGCTCGGACAGCGTCTGCAGCACCGACTGGAGCTGGTCCTGCAGCAGCGTGAACGACACCGCGTCCACCGCGACGACCGCCTCGGAGTCTTCGATGAAGTCGCCGAGCTGCGAATCGCCCTCGTCGCCGATGGTCTGGTCCAGCGAGATCGGCTCGCGCGCGTACTGCTGGATCTCCAGGACCTTCTCCGGCGAGATGTCCATCTCCTTGGCGAGCTCTTCCGGGGTCGGCTCGCGGCCGAGGTCCTGGAGCAGTTCGCGCTGGATGCGGCCGAGCTTGTTGATGACCTCGACCATGTGCACCGGGATGCGGATGGTGCGCGCCTGGTCGGCCATCGCGCGGGTGATCGCCTGGCGGATCCACCACGTGGCGTACGTGGAGAACTTGTAGCCCTTGGTGTAGTCGAACTTCTCCACCGCGCGGATCAGGCCGAGGTTGCCCTCCTGGATCAGGTCCAGGAACGCCATGCCGCGGCCGGTGTAGCGCTTGGCCAGCGACACCACGAGCCGGAGGTTCGCCTCCAGCAGGTGGTTCTTGGCCCGCTCGCCGTCGCGCACGATCCACTTGAGGTCGCGGCGCATCTGGGTGACGAGCTTCTCGCCCTCCTCCTCGGCGGTGCGCACGCGCTCGGCGGCGTAGAGCCCCGCCTCGATCCGCTTGGCGAGCTCCACCTCCTCCTCGGCGTTCAGCAGCGCGACCTTGCCGATCTGCTTGAGGTAGGCCCGCACCGAGTCGGCGGACGCGGTGAGCTCGGCGTCCTTGCGCGCCTGGCGCAGCGCCTCGGACTCCTCCTCGTCCCACACGAAGTCCGGGTTGTCCGAGGACTTGCCGCCCTTTTCCGCCGCGCTCGCGCGGCGGCGCGCGGCCGTGGAAGCGGCCGGGCCGGCAGTCCCGTCGGCCGCTTCGGCCTCGTCCTCGGAGTCGTCGTCATCGTCGTCGGTCTCGTCGTTGACCGTCTCGTCGACAACGTCGACCTCGACCTCTTCGAGATCGGACAGATCCGGGCTGTCGAGTTCGGCCTCGTCGAGGTCGACCGGGCCGTCGGGATCGCCGTCGTCCGTCTTCGGGCCCTTCGCGGAGGCCTTCTTCGCCGGAGCCTTCTTGGCCGGAGTCTTCTTCGCGCCTGCCGGCTTCGCGGCGGTCTTGCGCGCCGGGGACTTCTCCGCTCCGGTGGCCGCCTCGTCGGCAGGCTCGCCGGCTTCGGTCGCTGTCTTCGTCCCGCCTCGGGTTGCGGTTCTTGCGGCTGCCACTTACGCCCTTTCGCAGCGGTCGATCATGACGAGCCGAGATGTCGCCACCTCAGCTGCCTCACATTCGGGGAACACGCCTCGGCCTGCGGTTTTACCTCCGCAGCTCCTGCGCCGTGTTCCATTGTAACGACGCCGGCCCACTGCGTCGCGAAGCGATCACCCTCCGGCCCCCTACCCGGCGCCTCGCGGTGACCGGTCCGAGACCCGGCGCGGACTCCCTCGATCAGTGCCCGGCACCCTCCGCCGCGGCCGCGGCGGCCCCGACGATGCCCGCGTTGTTCTGCAGCGACGCGACGACCACCGGCGTGCGGATGTCCAGCAGCGGCACCCACTTCTCGGCCTTCTTGCTGACGCCGCCGCCGACGATGAACAGGTCCGGCCAGATCAGGTTTTCCAGCACCGAGAGGTACCGGTGCACCCGCTTGGCCCACTGCGGATACGACAGGCCCTCGTTGTCCTTCACCGAAGCGGCGGCGCGCTTCTCCGCGTCGTGGCCGTCGACCTCCAGATGGCCGAATTCGGTGTTGGGCACGAGCTTGCCGTCGTGGAACAGCGCGCTGCCGATGCCGGTGCCGAAGGTGAGCAGCGCGGTCACGCCGGTGCGCGCGGCCGCGTCGCCGAAGCGGATCTCGGCGAGGCCCGCGGCGTCGGCGTCGTTGAGCATCGTGACTTCCTCGACGCTCTTGCCGAGCCGCTTCGCGAACAGCGTTTCGGCGTCCGTGCCGATCCACTTGTGGTCGATGTTGGCTGCGGTGTGCGCGGTGCCCTTCTTCACGACCGCGGGAAGCGTCACGCCGACCGGGCCGTCCCATTCGGCCGCGCGGACGATCCCGGCGACGACGTCCGCCACCGCGTCCGGCGTCGACGGCTGCGGCGTTTCGATCCGGTGCCGGTCCCCGATGAGCTGTCCCTGTTCCAAATCGACCAGCGCGCCTTTGATCCCGCTGCCGCCGATGTCGATTCCGAAACCTCGGGTCGCCGTCACTGACGTGGTCCCTTCTCGCACGATTCAGAAGTCTGCTGCGGAGACTTTAACCGGATGTGGTGACATGGCGGGCGTGGGAGTTGACGAGGCGATGCTGAACGACCTGAAGGACACCGCCGAGCAGGTCGCGGTCGAGGCCGCGCACCTGGTCCGGACGGCATGGGTGCGGATGCAGTCCGGCGGCGAGGTCGCGGTGGACACGAAGTCGGCGGAGACCGACGTGGTGACCGCGGTGGACCGGGAATCGGAGGAACTGGTCCGCGCCCGGCTGGAGCGCATCCGGCCGGGGGAGCCGGTGCTCGGAGAAGAGGGCGGCGGCACCGGCAACGACGTTGCCGGCGGGGTCACCTGGGTGGTCGATCCGATCGACGGGACGGTCAACTTCCTTTACGGCCTCCCGGACTTCGCGGTGTCGATCGCCGCGCAGGTGGACGGGGTGTCGGTCGCGGGAGCGGTCGTGGAGCCGGTGAGCGGACGCCGCTGGACGGCCGTTCGGGGCGGCGGTTCGTGGCTCGACGGCAACCGGCTGTCGGTGTCCTCGGCGGACCGGCTGGACCTCGCCCTCGTCGGGATGGGGTTCTCCTACGCGCAGGAGCGCCGGGTCCGGCAGGGCAAGCTGACGGCGGATCTGGTCGGGCGTGTGCGCGACATCCGCCGCAGGGGAGCGGCTTCGCTGGATCTGTGCGCGGTAGCGGCCGGCTGGCTGGACGGGTTCTTCGAGCACGGCCTGCACCGCTGGGACTGGGCGGCCGGGGCGCTGGTGGCCCAGGAGGCGGGCGCGACGGTGCTGCTGCCGGGCGAGGCGGCGGATCTGGGGGAGGACGCGACGTTCACCGCGTCGCCGGGGATCGCGGCGGAGCTGCGCGCGGCGCTGGCCGCTGGTGGTGCGGCCGACGTGTGACCTGGTCGTGAGTGCCGATCACGGTTCTAACC
>NZ_JBSHAM010000118.1:0-22228 GCF_053611505.1 Amycolatopsis sp. NPDC054798
GGCTGGTTTTTTTTTTATATCACCCCCCGGGGGCGGCCGGCCGGGGGGGGGCCGGGGCGGGGGGGGGCGCGGGGGCGCCCGGGACCAGGACCCGATCCGGCCGGGCGCGGTCGGCCGGTCGGGAAGTGCGGTCATGGTTCAGCCCCTGGGTTCGGAGTAACGCGAAGGGGGGTGAGCCCGGCGCAGCGAACGGGCGCGCGCGATCAAGAAGTTGATCTTGAGATGGACGTGGCTCTCCCCGGACAACCGGTTGGGAGGTCAGTCCGGGGAGGTGGTCGGCAGGGCGGCGTCCCTGCCCGCGCCGGCGACCTCGTGGTCGCGGCTGACACCGATGAGCTTGAGCTGAGTAACCGTGTCGCTGTCGCCGGCCAGCGCGACGAGATGGCGCAGGCCGCCGGAGCCGTCGTGTCCCGGTGCGACAGTCGACGCGGGCGCGGCAGGCGCGGCCGGTGCCGCGGGAAGGCCTTCGCCGCCACCGCTGCTGCCGCCGCCGGCCTGGCTGCGTTCCTTGGCAGGCGGCGCGGGCTGGGTTTCCTGCTTGGCGGCGGCGGGCTGCGCGGTGAGGACGCGCTCAGGCGTCGGGTGTACGACCGGGGCCTGCTTGCTGACCTGCACGACAACCGGCGCTTCCGGTTCCTTCGCCAGCTTGGCCGCTGGGACGGCGACGGCGATCGACCCGCCGGTGGACGGCGCGGGATCGACCTTGTCGACCGGCGGGGTGACGACCCGGACCGGCGCTGCGTCGATCACGGTGTCGACCGAGGTGACGGTGGTGTGCAGGGTCGTGTCGACGGTGTCGTCAACGGTGCCGAGGATGCCGTCGAGGAGCCCCGGCTGGTCGGTTTCGGGATTGCCGAGCAGACCGCTCAGGAGGCCCCCGCCGGAACCGCCGAGCAGGCCGCCAAGGAGCCCGTGCTCGTGACTGGTGTCTGGCTCGGGTTCGCTGGCGGTGCTGCTGAGGAGGCTGGGCTGGGTGGCGGCTTCGGGCGTGGGATCGCTCGCCGGTGCGTGGTGCTTCGCCTTGACCGGGCTCTTCGGCTTGGCGGGCTTGGCAGGTTTGTCTGCGGCCGGGGAATCGGGGCGGACCGGGCTGCTGTCCGGGGAGTCGCTTCCGGCGGACGTGCTGGGCCGGAAGCTCACGTCCGGCCGGTAGTCGTCGGCGGAGATCTGGACCCGGTGGAAGTGGGCGCGCTTCGCGGCGGTCGCCGCGCCGGGCATGGCCCAGGTGAGCGTTCCGGACGTGGCTGTTCCGGCGTACCGGTGCTCTGGTTCGGTGCCGTGCGCCGAAGCTGTCGGGACGTCGACCGGGTCGTCCGTAGACGCGTTCGCCTGCGACAACGCCGCGCCGAGCAGCCAGCCGGCCAGGGTGAGCCCGCCGGCGACGGCGATCCGGGCGGCCGGGCGGGCGATCGGAGCCGCCCAGGCTCGTGGCCGCCGTCGCGCGCCCGCGCGCGCGAAAGAGGAGTTCTGCTCAGCGCGGTTCGAAGCGCGGCCGACCATCCCGAGGAGCGCGGAACCCGCGCCCCCGAGCGGACTGGCGCTTGCGCCGGACGTCGCGGGATGTGCGAGGCCGCGCGGAGTCGCCATGCCGGTCACGCCACCACCACCGTCCGCGCCTGAAGCTCGTGCGGCCCACCGCACGAGACTGATCTTGCTGGGGCTCTCTTCCGGCCAGGTCGCAGGTCCCCCGGGGCTGCCCTCTTTCTAGCACCGGACGCGAGTGTTTCATCTCTCCCGCGCTCGATCCACCCCGTAAGGCGGAACGGCCCCACCGGCTCTGGTGTCCGATCAGCCCTAGTCGATCACCCTGCGTGGCTCGAACCGGGGGTCAATGCGGCCATCCGGGCGTGCGGCCGAGGGGGTGAATTCGGGCGTTGACCCGATGTTTCGCCCGCCGCGACACTCTCGGTATCCCTGTTACCGCAGGGACAACAAGGGCCGGGGCGGCAGTCGTCAGACGAGTTTCCGCAGGCGTTCGACGGCTTCGTCGATCACCTCGTTGCGCTTGCAGAACGCGAACCTCAGCAAATGTTTCCACTCGTCCGGGTGATCCGTGAACACCTTGACGGGTACTGCGGCGACTCCGGCGCGTTCTGGCAGCGTCCAAGCGAGCTCCGCGGCGTCGGTGAAGCCGAGCGGACGCACGTCAGCCGTCACGAAGTACGTCCCGGCACTCGGCCGGACTGCGAATCCCGCATCGGCAAGACCTGCGGACAGCCGATCGCGCTTCTCCTGCAGGCTCACGCGCAGGTTTTCGACCCACTCGAGTTCGTTGTCGAGCGCGTACGCCACGGCCGGCTGCAGCGGTCCGCCGGAGACGAAGGTGATGAACTGCTTCGCCGCCTTCACCGCGGCGACCAGCTCCGGCGTCGAGCAGATCCAGCCGATCTTCCAGCCGGTGCAGTTGAAGGTTTTGCCCGCGCTGGAAATCGCGACGGTCCGCTCGCGCATCCCGGGGAACGACGCGAGCGGCAGGTGTTCGGCTCCGTCGAAGACGAGGTGTTCGTAGACCTCGTCGGTGACCGCGATGAGGTCGTGCTCGACGCACAACCGCGCGACTTCCTCCAACTGCGCGCGCGAAAAGACGGTGCCGGTGGGGTTGTGCGGCGAATTCAGCAGCACCGCGCGGGTCTTCGGGGTGATGGCGTCGCGGAGCGCGTCGAGGTCGAGTTCGAGCTGCCCGTTCTCGGTTTCGACCAGCCCGATCACGCGCCGCTGCGCCCCGGCCATCGCGACCGCGGCGGCGTACGAGTCGTAGTAAGGCTCGACCACGATCACCTCGTCGCCGGACTCGGTCAGCGCGATCAGCGTCGCCGCGATGGCCTCGGTCGCGCCCGCGGTGACCAGGATCTCGGTGTCCGGGTCGTAGCTGGCTCCATAGCGCTGGCGGTGCCGGCTGATCGCGGCGCGCAGCTCCGGGCGTCCCGGACCCGGCGGGTACTGGTTGTCGCCGCCGAACAGCGAGTTCTTCGCCGTTTCGAGCATTCCGGCCGGCCCGTCGGTGTCCGGAAAGCCCTGGCCGAGGTTGACCGCGTCGTGCCGGACGGCGAGCGCGGTCATCTCCGCGAAGACCGTCGAGGCGAACGGGCGAAGGCGGGGGACGAGAGCTGGTTCACGCACGAAGACGCATCCTCACGGACAATGGCGGTGTGGAGCAACTCACCCCTGCCAAGGTCACGCCCGCGGATCCGCCCGGCGGCGCCGCCGGCGAAGAGGCGAAACGGCGCGGCCTGCGGAAGATGAAGCTGGTCGCGCTGTCTTTCCTGCTCGGCGCGACGATCGTGTTCCTGCTGACGAGCTGGGCGCAGTCGGCGGGCTGGCCGGGCTGGGTCGGCTACGTGCGCGCCGCGGCCGAGGCGGGCATGGTCGGCGCGCTCGCGGACTGGTTCGCGGTGACGGCGCTGTTCCGGCATCCGCTCGGGCTGCGGATCCCGCACACCGCGATCATCCCGAACAAGAAGGACCAGCTCGGCAACAGCCTCGGCGAGTTCGTCGGCTCGAACTTCCTGTCCCCGGACGTCATCCGCGACAAGCTCCGCCGCGTCGAGGTCGCCAGCAGGCTCGGCGGCTGGCTCTCCCAGCGCGACAACGCGGAACGCGTGACGTCGGAACTGGCGACAGTCGTGCGCGGCGCGGTGACAGTGCTCCGCGACGAGGACGTGCAGGCGATCATGGAGCAGGCCGTGGTCAAGCGCGTGATCGACAAGCCGTGGGGCCCGCCGCTCGGCAAGATCCTGGCAGGCGTCTTCGAGGACGGTGCGCACCACAAGCTGGTCGATTTGATGTGCGACCGCGCCTACGAATGGGTCCGGGACAACCACCAGACGATGCTGCGCGTGGTTTCGGACCGCGCACCGAGCTGGTCGCCGAAGTTCGTGGACGAAATGCTGGCGGACAAGGTGTACGGCGAGGTACTGACGTTCACCTGGGCGGTGAAAACGGACGTCAACCACCCGATGCGGCTGGCGCTGGACAAGTTCCTCGGCGAGTTCGCCCACGACCTGCAGACCGACCCGAAGACCATGGAACGGGCCGAGCAGGTCAAGGGCCAGATCGTGCACCACGCGGAGGTGCAGAAACTGATCGGCAGCGCGTGGGCGACGGCCAAGGAGATGCTGCTGAAGGCGGCGGAGGACCCGTCGAGCGAACTGCGCCAGCGAGTGCGCGGCGGTCTCGAATCGCTGGGCAAACGCCTCGTGGACGACCCGTCGATGACCTCGAAGGTGGACGGCTGGGTCGAGGGCGCGGCGGTTTACCTGGTGACCCATTACTCCCGCGAGATCACGACGATCATCACGGACACGGTCGAGCGGTGGGACGCGGAGGAGACCTCCCGGAAGATCGAACTGCAGGTCGGGCGGGATCTGCAGTTCATCCGGATCAACGGGACCGTGGTGGGGGCGCTGGCCGGGCTGGTGATTTACGCGGTGGCGCAGTTGCTGTTCTGAGGGTGTGGTTTGGGGTGTTGCTCGGTTTGTCGCGCGGGCAGGGCTGGGGGTGGCTGGGTGGTTGCGGTGAGGGGCGCGGCGGGGGTGGGCCGCGGGGCGGCTGGGCGGCGGTCGCGGTGAGGGCGGCGGGGACAGGTCGCGGGGTGGCTGAGTCGGTTGCGGTGAGGGCGGCGAGGCGGGGAGCGGGCCGAGAGTTGGCTGGTGGCCGTCTCGGGATGGTGCGGTGGGGCTGGCTGGTGGCTGTCGGCGGGGTGTGCTGAGGGACAGTCGGCGATCGCGGGCTGGCTGCGCTGCGGGGATTCTCCAGGCAGCCGAGCTTCTTTTCGTTGTGGTTGAGCGGAAATCGCTGCTTCCTCGTGCTTGCCTTTGACATCAGCGGATCGCTGCTCGAAGGCGCGCGCCCGGCTCGTCGGTGAAGGCCGCTGACCGGGCTTGGTACCGCAGCAGCACGCACCTGCGGACCGAGGCTGTCGTCTCCCAGTAACTAGGCCCGGTGCCGTTGCGGCGCGAACCTGTGGATCGAGACCGTCTTCTCAGGTGGCTGGGCGGGTATCGCTGTGGCGCGAACCTGCGGGCCGAGCCTGTCTTCTCCTAGGCGAAATCGCGCACTGGCCTGCGCAAGTCTCCCCGCCCCGGCCGGGCGCGGCGGGTGGTCGATCGGATGCGCGGCGTCCTATACCACAGCCGCACCCCGCTCAAACCAGTTGTCCACAGGAAGCTGAGTTATCCCCCGGGTTATCCACAGTAATTCACGGTGATGGCCTAATCGCTGTCCACAACTTGTGGGGATCCAGCGCATCTGCACGTGCACATGTGGTGGGTGGGGACAAGTTGTCCACAGGGGGTCAGTTGTGCACAGCAGCCGTGCGGGCGCGCCACGAGCGGGCTTTTTCGCGGTTTCCGCAGACGCGCATCGAGCACCAGGTGCGGGAGCGGTTGCGTGATTCGTCGAAGAAGGCCCACAGGCAGTCGTCGGCGGGGCAGATTTTCAGGCGGACCCAGTCGCCCCGGATGGCCAGGCGGGTGGTCGCGGCGAGAGTCGCGGTGACGGCGTCCGGGGTGAGCAGGGTCGGGCCGGTTTCGGTGAGGGCGAAGCGGAGCGGGACGTCCAGCCTGGTCGCGGGCAGCCGCGGATCGCCGACCGCGGCGCGCAGGCTGTCCCGTACGGCGCGGGCTTCGGCGGGATCGTTCGGTGTCACGTCGTGGTCCGCGGCCCACTGCCGCCAGAGCTCCGGATCGTCCAGCAGGTCGTCGCCCCGTTCGATGTCGACGGTGTTGAGAAAGGCGACCACCAGAGAAGCGTCGGTGTGCACCTCCCCAGTGTACGGGCGAAATTGGTTGCGACCTGGCTCCCTAACCGACATACTCGCTTTACTGGTTACGCAACGTGGAGAGGATGGGCAAAAATGGGTGCGGTTCCGACTTTCGGCGGCGTCGCGTTCGACTGTCCGGACCCGGCGGCACTCGCCGGCTTCTATCGCTCCTTGCTTGAGTGGGACGAACCTAAGATCGCTCCGGACAACCACTGGGCCACGCTCGTCGACCCGCGTGGCGGCGTCCGGATCGAATTCCAGCGGGTGGCCGAGTACCGAGCCCCCGAATGGCCGTCGCAGGAGCAGCCGCAGCAGGCGCATCTCGACCTCGACGTCCCCGATCTCGAGGCCGCTCACCAGCGCGTTCTCGAGCTGGGCGCGAAGCTGCTCGACGATTCCCCGGAGACCTTCCGGGTGTACGCCGATCCGGCGGGCCACCCGTTCTGCCTCTGCGCCTGCTGACACGGCGCGGCGAATCCGCGTAGGGTCGGATGCGTGATTTGTCCGAAGTGTCAGAACATGATGCGCACGGTCGACAAGAACGGCGTCCACATCGAGCAGTGCGACGGCTGCCGCGGGATCTTTCTCGACCGCGGCGAGCTGGAGCAGATCGCCGGTGCGGAGAGCGCGTTCTACCGGCAGCAGCCGCCGGCGTACGGCCGTCCCGATTCGCCTCGCCCTTATCAAGGCGGGCACTCGGATTCGCCTCGCCCGTATCGGGGCGGACATGCGGATTCGCCCCGGCCGTACCGAGGCGGGCACGCGGACTCGCCGCGGCCGTACCGCGGCGGGCACGCGGACTCGCCGCGGCCGTACCGCGGCGGCTACGGGGATTCGCCGCGGCCCTACGGCGGCGGGCGCCGCAAGCGCAGCTTCCTCGAGAATCTCTTCGACTGAGTTGTCCGGAGTTCCAGTAGCGCTCGACCTGCGGATCTGCCCGGCCTGCGGCGACCGCGCGAGTTGTCCACAGGTCGACGGGGACCTTGTGCGATGTGCGGAATGCGGAGAGCGGTGGCCGTTTCGGCGGCTGCCGTTGTTCGCGTTGACGGGGCCGAGTGCGGGCGGCAAATCGACGGTCGGGCCGAAGCTGGCGCAGCGGCTGGCGGGCGAGGCTGTCGTGCTGGAGCAGGACGTGCTGTGGACCGGCGCGCTGCGCGACGACGAACCGGGGAATCCGGCGTTCCGCGGAGCCTGGCTGCGGATGGCGGCGATGCTGCACCAGAACGGACGGCCGGTCGTGCTGTGCGGGACGGTCGCGCCGCAAGAGCTGGAACCGTTGCCAGAGCGGGTTTTCTTCTCGGATGTGCACTATCTGGCCCTGGTCGCCGACGACGACACCCTCCGGCGGCGGTTGCGCGCCCGGCCAGCGTGGCGGGAGTGGGATGAGCCGCGCATCGAGGAGATGCTCGAGTTCAACCTGTGGATACGTGGGCAGGTCGAGTCCATTGACACGACCGAGGCCCGGCTGGACGACGTCGTGACCGCGGTAGAGAGCTGGGTTCGGACCAGAATTGGGTCGGACCCAGGAATTGGCGCGTGAGCGGCGTTTGGCTGGGTTCGACCTAGCGACGCGTCACGGTTCCTGACGCTTGTCTGGCTCGCGTAGTGCTTTATCAAGCGGTGTAAGGGAATGCTCGACGCTGGCCTCCGCGTCGGCAGTACTCGCTGCGCGGTCATCGCGACCGGGACGGTGTCATCGCGGTGTCGCCCAAGATCATTCTCGCGGCATTGCTGTGTCTCGAGCTCAGGCCTTCGGCGGGACTGTCGGCCAGTTAAGGAACGCTCGTTCTTGACTGATCGTTCCCTAACTGGCTACAGTCGGGTCATGGGCAGGCCAAGGGCATTCGACGAGGATGAGGCGGTGCGCGCCGCCGTGGGGCTTTTCGGCAGCCGCGCGTACGACGGGGTCTCCGTCGACGACCTGGTCACCCACCTCGGCGTGCACCGCAACAGCCTGTACAAGACGTTCGGCAGCAAGCGCGGCCTCTACTTGGCCGCGCTGCGCCGCCACCTCGCCGACGACGTCCGTCGGCTGTGCGACGCGCTCGTCGAGGCAGGGGATGTCGCGACCGCGCTGCGGCTCGTCACGTCGGCCGACCTCGGTCTGCTGCTGCTCGCGGCAGTCGAGCGGGCACCGGCGGACGAGGAGGTCGCCGCCGAGGTGGAGGCCGCGTTGCTCGCCGTCGATCAGGCGATCGCGGGCGCGCTCGCCATTCCTGCCGACCTGGCCGCCGCCCTTACCGCCACCGCACTGGGAATTCTCCTGCGCGGCAACCCCGAGGGGGTCGGCACCGCGCTGACCCAACGCCTCGATCCTCTTAACTGACAAGGAAAACCGATATGGCAACGGTCCGCATCGACGGCGACGACCTCGTCGTCGTGATCGAGGGTCTCGACAAGCTCTGGGCTTTCAAGAGCAGCCTCACCATCCCCCTGGTCAACGTCCGCGGCGCGACTGCCGACCCCGGGATCGCCGCCGAGCCCAAGGGAATCCGCGCGCCGGGCGCCCACTTGCCCGGCGTGATCACGGCGGGCACGTTCCACCTCGACGGCGAAAAAGTCTTCTGGGACGTCAAAGACGCGTCGAAGGCCGTCGTGATCGAACTCGCCGACGAGCGGTACGCGCGCTTGGTCGTCCAGGTCGACAACCCCCGTGCGACTGTCGAATTGGTCGAGAATGCCCTGAACTGAAGAGGAGAATCGCGCCCCGGCGGCTACAGCGGCCAGCGATTTTCGGATCGCGGATCGTCCAGCCAGAAGGTCTGCTCCTCGCTGTTCACGGTGAGGCCGAAGCGCGACCGGCCGGGGCGGCCCAGCGCTTCCCAGCGACGGTGAGCGTCCTCGACGAGATCCCACAATGCGCGTGGACCTCCTTGCGCTACCTCGAAACCGGAGTCGGTTCGGCGGGTGCGGGCCCACGAACCGTCCGGATGGGACAGTGCGAAGGCACCGTTCGGCTCGACGTGCACGGGGCGTGCGTCGGGTAGCTCCAGCGAGGCGAAGAACTCGAAATGTCGTTGCGGTTTAAGAACATCCGACATCGACACCTGCGTAGGACGCCATTGTGTGCCGGCTGTGGGCGGCAGCTCCGCGAGTGGCGGCAGGCGGTGGGCGCGCAGAGGCATGAAACGGCCGTCGCGGGCCAGGACTTTGCCCTCGGCGGTCGTGCCCTCACCTGCGGTGAGGCGGACAAGCCCGCCGCCGAGCGGGCGGTTGAGGGTGGTGACAAGGTGGCCGCCGGGGAGTGTTTGGGCAAGCCAGGCAAGGGGAATCCTCGATACCGACGCGGTGCACAGGACCCGGTCGAACAGGATTCCGGCCGGGAAGCCGAGTGCGCCGTCGCCGGTGGCGCACGCTGGAGCGTAGCCGCAGGAGGCAAGGCGCTCCCGCGCGGCGGCGGCGATGCCGGGGTCGATGTCTACTGTGGACACTTGGCCGGAACCGCAGCGGTGGCACAATAAACCCGCGTTGTAGCCGGTTCCGGTGCCGATCTCCAGTACGCGATCTCCGTCGCGGACCAGGAGTTCTTCCAGCATGATCGCCATGATCGCGGGCATGCTGGAGGAACTGGTCGGCACGCCGGGGACCGGCCCGCAAGCGCGGGCGCGATCCCAGAGCGCCGGGTCGTCGTCGAGCTGGGTGACCAGGACGTCGCGCGAGTAGACGCGGTCCAGCCAGTCCGGGTCGCCGCGGTCGACGGCGGCCCAGCCGTTGCCGGCGGGCACGAAAAACCGCGGCAGGAACACGTGCCGCGGCACGGTGGCGAAGGCTTCGGTCCAGGCTTCGTCGTGCAGCACGTCCTCTTCGACGAGCTGCCGGACCAGACGTCGACGCAACCGTTGTGCCCGCATAAGCCCAGGGTAACGGGGTGAGCGGAACCACACCCGATGGTTGCAAGCAGAGTGCTTGCAATAGCTAGCACGCGAGCGTACTGTCGAGTAGGTCGCGAGGAGGTGACCGGATGACAGAACCCGGCGGAGCACAGCGCCCCATGGACAAGGTCGCGGACATCGCCTCCGACATCGGCGAGTACATCCGCCAGCAGCGCAACTCCGCGAAGATTTCGTTGCGCCAGCTGTCGAAACTCGCCGGAGTGTCCAATCCGTACCTGAGCCAGATCGAGCGCGGGGTCCGCAAACCCAGCGCGGAGATCCTGCAGCAGATCGCCAAGGGGCTGCGGATCTCGGCCGAAGCGTTGTACGTCCAGGCCGGGATTCTCGACCTGCCGACCGGCGGCCCGGTCGGCGACGCGATCCGCTCCGACGCCGAGCTGACCGAACGGCAGAAGCAGGTCCTGCTCGACGTCTACGAGTCCTTCCGGCGCGAAAACGCCGCCGCGAACACCGCATCGACGACCACCCACGAGACCACTGAGGAGTCGGCATGACCACGCCCAAGACCGAGGACGTCCGCAAGGCCGTCAACACCGCGCTCGACCAGGTCCGCACCCCGCTGCTCGCCGCGCTCGGCGCGGGCAACCTGGCCAGCCAGGCCGTGACCGACGCGGTCGCCAAGGCCCGCGCCAACGTCACCAAGAACACCGAGGCCGCCCGCAAGAACCTCGAGGAGCTGCCGACCGACGTCGAGAGCCTCCGCGAGAAGCTCGACCCGGCCGAACTGCGCAAGGCCATCGACGAGTACACCGAGGCCGCGCTGAAGCTGTACAACAAGCTGGCCGAGTCCGGCGAGCAGGCCTGGGACAAGATCGCCGCGCAGCCGCAGGTCAAGAAGGCCCTTGAGCAGCTGGACGACGCGCTGACCGCCGCGCAGGAGCGCGTCGACGGCCTGACCGAGGAGACCCGCGAGCGCGTCGACGGCGTGCTGGCGAAGGTCACCAAGCGCACCCGCTCGGCCGGCGAGAAGGCCGCCCGCAAGGTGACCGAGGTGGCCGGCGAGACCGCCGACGCCGTCGAGGAAATCGGCGAGAACGTCGCGCACGAGACCCGGTCGGTGGCCCGCAAGGCGGCGAACCGCACCGCGCCGAAGACCGCTGCTCCGGCTCGTCGCACGACCACCAGCACCAGCGCCAGCACCGGCACCGCGGCGAACGCCAAGAAGCCGGCCGCGCCGAAGACGGAGAAGTGACGGCGAAGGCATCGCGCTGACGGCGGGTTCGGGTGTTTCGGCGCTCGAACCCGTTGGGGCGGCTCGGTTTGTGCCGGGGTCGCCGAGGTGAGAATTGAAGATCGAGGGGTCGCACGGCGGCCGGGCTGAGATTGGCCCGGCCGCCGTGTGCTGTGTTGGGGGTGTTTCTGCCGGGCGTGGGCGGGCGCGCTTCGTTGGGTCCGACCTAGCCCCGGGCGCTTCGTTGGGTCGGGCCTAGGCGGGAATGGTTTCGCTAGGTCCGACCTAGCCTCCGGGCACTTCATTGGGCCGGACCTAGGCTCGCGGCGGAAACTTGGGTTCGACCTAATCGGCTGGCCCGAAACCGCGCATCAGCTAGGTCGGACCTAACCGGGAGCTGGGTTAGGTCGGACCTAAGCCGTGCGTCGAGCAGCAGCCGAACCCCAGCCGGGCCGCAGCCGAACCCCAGCCGAACCCCAGCCGGAGTGACCGTTGTCACCCCAGCCCGCCGTCGCCGCAAACCGGGGCCAAACCTCCGGTCACCCCGGTCCTGACCAGCAGTCACGCCGCGACGGCGGGTTTCGGGGGAGCGGGCGGCGTGGGCGGTTTGCCGTAAGCTGGCGTGGTGCTGGTTGCCGAATGGATCCTCAAGGTCATCCACTGGGGCAGCGCCTTGGTCGGGCTTTTCGCCTTCGTTCACGCGCTGCTGCAGCGGGCTGACGCGTACTCGGCGGCCGATCGCAAGACCAAGCCGATCTGGATGCTGATCACCGGCGGGGCCACGCTCGCACTGGTGCTGTTCCAGCTCCACCCCCAGGGGCCCGGGTTCGTCTTCTGGGTGCCCGCGATGGCGGCGGCGCTCGTCTACATCGTCGACGTGCGGCCGAAGCTCATCGAGGTCCAGCGAGGTCACCGCAACTGGTGACCGGTGCGCCGGGCGGATTACATTCGGGCTGGTGACCACCTGGACTATCGCCGGAAGCCTCACTGTCGTTCCCGCACCGACCCGTACTGACCTGCTCGCCGAGCCCGTCGCCAAGGCGCTGGCCGCGATGCCCGCGCCGGACGCGCTGGGCGTCACCGAGATCGATCCGGAGCTTGCCGACACCGCCGCGTTCTGCGAGGCGTACGGGTCGCCGTTGACCGCGTCCGCGAACTGTGTCGTTATCGCAGGCAAGCGGGCTGGGGAAGTCCGCTTCGCCGCGGCGCTCGTGCTCGCGACTACCCGCGCCGACGTCAACGGCGTCATCAAGCGCCGGCTCGACGTGCGCAAGGCGTCTTTCGCGCCGATGGACGAGGCCGTTTCCCTCACCGGCATGGAGTACGGCGGCATCACGCCCGTCGGGTTGCCGGAGGAGTGGCCGATCCTCATCGACCAGGCCGTCGCCGACGCGCCGGAGCTGGTGATCGGCAGCGGGATCCGCGGCAGCAAGCTCCTGATCTCCGGTGCGGCGCTCGCGGGGCTGCCGAACGCCGAGGTCATCGACGGGCTCGCGCGCTGAACTGTCCATAGTGGACGAACGAGCGGAATTGCTGCGATCGGCCGTGCTGGAGGACGGCACAGTGCAGGTCGGCTCGGCTGTGCTCGAAGAGCTTAAAAAGCGGCGCGAGGCGATGCTGGCCGCGCTCGACGAAGACCGCCCGATCTACGGCGTCAACACCGGGATGGGGCGGCTCGCCGGGACCCGGCTCACCGCTGAGCAGCAGGCTGACCACCAGCGCAATCTCCTGGTCGGCCGGGCCGTGGGCGGGCCGCCGTGGTTGTCGCCGGAGCTGACCCGGGCATTGCTGCGGACGCGGTTGCGCGGGTTTCTTCGCGGCGACGCGGCGGTCAGCCCGGAGCTGGTCACCTTCCTCGCGGACCGGCTCAACGACGGGTTCCTCCCCGCCGTCCCGCGCGACAGCCTCGGCAGCGCGGGCGAGATCATTCCGCTGGCGCACGCGTTTCAGACCTTCGTCGGGCTCGGCACGGTCATCGAGGACGGTGCCGAGATCCCGGCGGCGGAAGCACTGGAACGGCGCGGGACGAGGCCGTTCGTGCTCGGCCCGAAGGAGGGCGCGAGCCTGATTCAAGGCTCGCCGCTGGCCGAGGCGTATGCGTGGGTTTGCGGCGATAGAGCACGTCGGCTGGTCGATTGGCAGACGGTCTGCGCAGCGCTCGCGGTGGACGTTCTTGGTGCGCCGCAAGCGATTTACCGCGGCACGCGGATCGAGAAGCTCATCGACGGTGCAGAGAAGCGACCGGGAGTCGTGCAGGCGCCGATCTCGGTGCGAGTCGGGCCGAAGGTGCTCGAATACGTCAGCCGGACCGTTGTGGAACTTCGAGAAACCCTGCAGGAGTCCTGGGAAACCCCGGCGGACTCACCGGCGTTCCTCGACGGTGAGTTCATCCCGACGACCGGTTATCACTCCGTCGCGCTCGGGCTGCGGATGGACGCCCTCAAGGCCGCGCTCGTCCACGCGGCGGAAGTCTCGGTGCAGCGCCTTCATCGCCTCCTCGACCCGCAGTTCAGCGGACTGCCGCCGCAGCTCGCGGTGGATCCCGGGCCGCAGGCGGGGCTCACGCCACTGCACAAACGCGCGGCTGGCGAACTGCACGCGATGCGACGGCTGGCCGCACCGGCGACGCTCGGGTCGATCGACACTTCCGCTGGTCAAGAGGACGTGCAAGCGTTTGCCAGCCAAGCCGGAGCGGAGCTGGAAACAGTGATCGAGCGCTTCTTCGTCATCACCGCGTGCGAGTTGATCGCCGCACGGCAGGCGCGGTATCTCGACGGCGGACGAGGTGCGCCGAATCTGGCCGACACCTACGCCTGGCTCGCGGCGAGGATCGAGCCGGTGGTGGTCGATCGGTCGCTGGGACCGGAAATCGAACGGGTGGCGGCGGTATGTCGTGAGGGCTAAAACCGGCCTAGCCACTCACGAGTCCCGGCGCGCCTGCTGGAGTGCGAGACCGCGAGGCGTAGCGAGCTTGGTCAGCAGCGCGAACACTCCCTCGCACACCAACGCCAGAACCACCACAGCCACACCGCCGCCGAAGATTTCGCCGTGGCCTTGCTCGCCGAGGGCGAAACCGTCCACGATGTAGCGGCCGAGCCCGCCGCCGTCGTTGACGATGGCTCCGATCGCGACCGTCGCGACCAGTTGCAGGAACGCCACCCGTGCGGCGGCCACGATCACCGGCGATGACAGCGGCAGTTCCACCCGCAGCATGATCTGCCATTCGCGGTACCCGGTGCCGCGCGCCGCGTCCACGACGTCCTGTTCCACCTGCACGACGCCGGCGTAGGTGTTGGTGAACAGCGGCGGCAGCGCCAGTGCGACGAGCGCGAGCAGCAGCGGCCAGAAGTCGGTGTTCGCGCCCCATCGGCTGGCCAGGAACCAGAACAGGATGATCAACCCGAAGCTCGGGATCGCGCGGCCGATGTTCACCGCGCTGCTGGCGAGGAACTGGCCGCGCCGGTAGTGCCCGAGCCACAGCGCGAGCGGGACCGTCAGGACGATCGAGATCGCCAAGGCCAGCGCGGAAAACCACAGGTGCTGCACGGTCCGGAAAGGAATCCCGGCCGGATCGGTCCAGCTCCACCGGTTCGGGTCGGCCAGCCAGTGGCTCAGCTGCTCGAAAAAGCTCATCGGGTCGCCTTCCGCGCCCACGGGGCCAGCGCGCGTTCGCTCAGCCACAGCAGCAAATCGACGAGCACGGCGAGCGCGATCGACAGCACGACGCCGACGATGATCGGGCTCGGGTTGGGGACCGTCGTCTGGATGCCGGCGCGGATGAAGTAGCCGAGCCCGCCCTTGCCGAGCAGCGAGGTGACGGTGACCAGGCCGATTGTCGTCACCGCGGCCACCCGCAGCCCGGCGATCACCACCGGCAGCGCGAGCGGCAGCTCGACCTGCCACAACAGCCGTCGCGGCGTGAAGCCCATCCCGACCGCCGCTTCGCGCACCTCGGTCGGCACCTGCTGCACGCCGGTCACGATGTTGCGGATCAGGATCAGCAGCGTGTACGTCGCCAGCGGGATCACCGCGGTGGCGAAGGAGAACCCGAGCAACGGGACCAGCAGCGCGAACGCGCCGAGACTCGGGATCACGTAGAGCGCACCCGCCGTGCCGACCACGAACGGATAGAACCAGCGGTAGCGCAGGCACAGCGTCGCCAACGCGAGCGAGAGCACGAGGCCGACGCCGAGCGCCGTCGCGGTGAGGGCGATGTGCTCGCCGAGCCGCTGAAAAATCGCGTCAGCGTTGCGTTCGACCCACCGCCATTCGAAGAGGGGACGGCTGCTGTCGGCCAGCAGCGGGGTCACGGACGCGTGCACCGGCCGACCTTACCCCGATCGAGCGACAATATTCCGCTCCTCGGGATTCCGTGGCGAGGATTCCTAACCAGTGGTTTCTGTCGGGGGTCGCGGTTAGGGTCCATTCCCACTAACGAGTGAACTGAGGAGTGTGGGGACACGTGCGCTGGACCCGGAACATCCGAGTGGCCGCGCTGCTGGCGACGGCCGCGCTCGGCTTGACCGCGTGCGGTGGGGGAAGCGACCAGCCGGCCGCGCCGAGCAAGGGCGGCGCTCCGATCGTCGTCGCCTCGTTCAACTTCACCGACAGCCAGATCCTGGCCGAGATCTACGCGAGCGCGCTGGAGGCCAAGGGCTATCCGGTCACCCGCAAGCTGAACCTCGGCTCGCGGGAGCTGGTCTACCCGTCGCTCAAATCCGGCGAACTGCAGTTCCTGCCGGAGTACCAGGGCGCGGCGATCACGACCGGCTTCGGCAAGGAAGCCACGAAGGACGCCAAGGCCGAGCACGAACAGCTGGAGAAGCTTTTCGCGCCGGAGGGTGTCGGCCTGCTGAACTACGCCGCGGCCGAGGACAAGAACACCTACATCGTCAAGGCCGACCTCGCGAAGTCGAAGGGCATCGCGTCGATCAGCGACCTGAAGAAGCTCGACAAGGTCGTCATGGCCGGTGCGCCGGAGTGCGAGAAGCGGCTGCCGTGCTTCAAGGGTTTCAAGGACGTCTACAAGCTGGCGAACGCCACCTTCCAGACCGTGCAGGAGGCCGGGCCGCGCGTGCAGCAGCTCAACTCCGGTGCGGTCACGGTGATCCCGGTCGACTCGGTCAGCCCGCTGGTCGGCGACCCGCAGTACGTCGCGCTCAAGGACGACCTGGCCATCGTGCCCACCGAGAACGTGGTGCCCGCGGTGAACAAGAAGGTGCTCGACGAGCGCGGCACGGACTTCGCGAACGTCGTCAACGCGGTCAGCGCGAAGCTCACCACGGACGGCATGCGCGAGCTGAACAAGCGGGTCGACGCGGATGGCGAGCCCGCGGCTGACGTCGCCAAGGACTGGCTGAAGCAGCAGGGCCTGTCCTGACGCTCCCGGGGAGTGGCGGGTGCGCACCGCCACTCCCCGGGGTTTCCGTACGTATGCGAAGGTGGCTGCGGCGGAAACCGAGGAGAGCAGAGGAAACGACATGGGCAAGGTCACGGCCACCGCGGAACGCACGATCGACGCGCCGGTGGAACGCGTGCGTGAGCTGGTCGCGGACTACGCCGAGACCCGGCCGAAGCTGCTCACCGAGCACTACCGCGACTACGAGGTCAGCGAAGGCGGCGTCGGTGCCGGCACGAAGGCCAGTTGGAAGCTGCAGGCCACGTCTAAGCGCGTGCGCAACGTCGCGGCCACGGTGACCGAGCCGTCGCCGGGCATCTTCGTCGAGACCGACGCGAACTCCAGCATGGTCACCACCTGGTCGGTCACGCCGTCCGGCGAGCGTTCGGTGGTCCGTATCGAGACCAGCTGGGACGGCGCGGGCGGCATCGGCGGCTTCTTCGAGAAGACCTTCGCGCCGGGCGGGCTGAAGAAGATCTACGACGGCGTGCTCGGCAAGCTCGCGGAGATCGTGTAGCGCTTGCCACAGCACCGGGGACAATCGGAATGCGCGCCCCGGTTACTCCGTTGGCCGGATAGACGGGGCGCGCGCCCCGCTTCAATCCAGCTTGAACGAAACGGAGTTCGACGGTGAACGCACCTAAAGCGACTGAGATCCGGCTCGCCGCCCGTCCGCACGGCGTCCCGACCATGGACAACTTCGACATCGTCGAGACCGAGGTGCCGAAGCCGGGCCCCGGGCAGATCCTGGTGCGCAACGTGGTGATGAGCGTCGACCCGGCGATGCGCGGCCGGATGAACGACGTGAAGTCCTACTCGCCGCCGTTCGTGGTGGGCGAGGCCATGCAGGGCGGCGCGGTCGGCGAGGTCATCGAGTCCACTGTGGACGACTTCGCGGTCGGCGACCACGTGCTGCACCAGGCGGGCTGGCGCACGCACGCGGTGCTCGACGCCAAGCGAGCGGTCAAAGTGGACGATTCCGTCGCGCCGCTTTCGACCTACCTCGGCGTACTCGGGATGCCGGGCCTCACCGCGTATGCCGGACTGCTGGTGAGCGCGGAATTCAAGCCCGGCGACACGGTGTTCGTCTCCGGCGCGGCCGGTGCGGTCGGCTCGCTCGTCGGGCAGCTGGCGCGGCTCAAGGGCGCCAAGCGCGTGATCGGCAGCGCGGGTTCGGCGGAGAAGGTCCGCTACCTCACCGAAGAGCTGGGCTTCGACGCCGCCTTCAACTACAAGGACGGACCGGTCGCCGAGCAGCTCGCCGCGGCCGCGCCCGAGGGCATCGACGTCTACTTCGACAACGTCGGCGGCGAGCACCTGGAAGCCGCGATCGCGTCGATGAACCTGCACGGCCGGATCGCCATCTGCGGCATGATCTCGCAGTACAACGCCACCGAGCCGACGCCGGCGCCGCGCAACCTGGTGCAGCTCATCGCGAAGCGGATCACCATGCGCGGCCTGCTCGTGCTGGACCACTGGCACCTGATGCAGGAGTTCGTCGCCGAGGTCGCGCCGCTCGTCGCGTCCGGGGAGATCAAGTACTCGGAGACCTTTGTGGACGGCATCCGCAACGCGCCGGACGCGTTCCTCGGCCTGCTCAGCGGGGCCAACACCGGAAAGATGCTGGTACGCCTCAGCTCCTGACGATTTCGTCGGCCAGCTCAGGCATGGTCGCCGCGGTGTAAGTCGCGGCGGGAAGGCCGGGCAGCGGATGGACTCCGGGACGCGCGAGCAGCGCGGTCCGGAGTCCCGCGGCCTGGGCCCCGGCGATGTCCCAGCCGTGCGCGGCGATCATCACCGCCTGACCGGGTTCGACGCCGAACGCCCGCAGCACTTGCCGGTACGGCTCCGGCGCGGGCTTGAGCCGGCTGACCTGCTGCGCGGAGAAGATCCGGTCGAATTTCGTTGCCAGGCCAGCGTTCTGCAGCTGGGCCTCGGCGGTCGCGAGCGGCGAGTTCGTGAGGGCGACGACCCGGTGTCCGGCCTGGCGCAATCGGTCGAGGCCGGGCGCGACGTCGGCGTGTGCGGGCAGGGAACGCAGGCCGTCGCCGACCTTCACCAGTTCGGCGTCGGTCAGTTCGTGGCCGTGCCGCGCGCACACGGCGACCGCGGCTTCCCCTGCGATCTGCGCGAAATCGCGGTACTGGCCGGACGCGGTCACCGTGAGCACGGTGTGGATCGCGAGCGTGAACCATTCCTGCCGCGCTTCCGGGTCCCCGGTGAGCTTGGTGAACAGCGGGTCGAGCGCGGTCAGGTCGAGCAGCGTCTCGTTGACGTCGAACACGCAGAGCATCGCGCCTCCTGCTTGGGGACTCGTGAGTGGCTATGCCGGTTCTAACCGGAATAAACACTCACGAGCAGACTTAAGCAAGGTCCGCTATCAACTTCGCGAGCACTGCCTGCCAATGGCGGCGTTGCTGCTCCCGTTCGGCGGCGTCGGCCAGCCGTTCCTGGTGAATGCGCAGCATCGCTTTCTCCGGACCGCTGGCGCGGACGGCCAGCTGCAGCGTCGTTTCGTGCGACCAGCCGGCGGGCTGCCAGGTGAGCCGGATGCGGTCCATTTCGCGGAAACTGCGCGTCTCGCCGCGGATTCCGTCGGCGGTCTCGTAGCCGACACCCGGTTCGTGCTGGACGGTCACGCCCTCGCCGAGCCAGATCGCCACCCCGGCGGGCGAGGTGATGAACTCCCAGACGTCCTCGGCGGAGCGGTTGATCGTTTTCGAGACGCCGATCTGCCAGCCCGCGTCCTTGGTCTGCCCGACGCTCACCGGACCACCGCCGCGATCGCGCTGACCTCGACGAGCGCGCCCGGCACGGCGAGCCCGGCCACGCGCTGGACGGTCACCGGCGGGGTCGCGCCCGCCAGCGCCGCGGCGGCGGCCGGATAAGCCTGGGCGAGATCGACGTCCTCGACCAGCAGGATGGTCAGCATCACCACATCCTGGACGGTCGCGCCGCCCGCGGCCAGCGCGGTTTTCAGATTGGCCATGACGCGCTCGACCTGCGCGGCGACGTCGGTCCCGCCGACGAGCTTGCCGTCGGCGTCGACCGCGTTCTGGCCGCCGACGTAGATCGTGGCGGCACCCGCCGGGACCACGGCGAGCTGGGCGAAGGCGGGGGACTGCACGAGTCCTTCGGGGCGAAGCAGCTGAGTCATGAAACGAGTATGACCAGATACCCGGTCAGATAATGTCCTAGTTTTGCGCGAGAATCGGAGCATGACCACCACGAGCCGTCGCCTGGAGACGCTGGCGCTGCTGCAGGCGCGTCCGGGCATCTCCGCCACCGACCTCGCGGCCCGGCTCGGCGTCACCGAGCGCACCACCCGCCGCGACATCGCTCAGTTGCGCGAACTCGGCTACCGCATCGACGGCGAACCAGGCCGGGTCGGCGGCTACCGGCTCGCGCACGGCACCGCGATGCCGCCGCTGCTGCTGGACGCTGACGAGGTCGCCGCGGTTTCGCTCGGGCTGCGTACGGCGGTGGCCGTCGACGGGCTGGAGACCGCCACGGTGACCGCGCTGGCCAAGCTGACGCAGGTGGTGCCGACGCGATGGCAGACCCGGCTCGCCGCGTTGGCGGACGTGGAATCGTTGCCGGGTAAGCCTTTCCGGCACGCGGCACGGGACACTCTGGTGCCGCTGGCGTTGGCTTGCCGGGCTGGCGAAGCCGTCCGGATCCGGCACCGGGCCTTGGCCGCTCCCTCGGCGAAACCGGTTGACGTGCAACCGCATCGGCTCATCACCGTCCGGCGGCAGTGGTACCTCGTCGCCTGTCCGCGCGGGACCACCGAATGGAAAACCTTCGCGGTGGACCGGATCGAGGCGGTCCAGCCGCTCGGGACCAAGCTGCCCGCGCCGGAAGCACCGTCCACTGTGGCCGAGTTGATCACGGACGCGGGATGGCGGTATCGCGTCCGGGTTCAAGTGCACACTTCCGCCGACCTCGTGCGGGAACTCGTCGACCCCAGCGTGGCCACTGTGGTCGAGGAGGGCGACGAGTGCGAACTCCGGTTCGGCACCGACGATCTCGACTGGGCCGCGCGCTGGCTGGCTTATCTGGACGTCGATTTCGACGTGCTGGAACCGACCGCGCTCACCGATCGGTTGCACGCCTTCGGTTCGTGGCTGGCCGCCCGCTACGTCACCACTCCGCCGGGCTGATCGCCGGACCCCCGGCGCGGTACGCCTCGATCACGATCCGCGCGGCCCGCCGCGACTTGGCGACGACCTGTTCGATCGGGTAGCCGAGCCATTGGTAGACGCCGTTGAGGAAGAACTCGCCGTAACCGTAGGCCTGGGTGTTGAGCTGCTCCATCAATTCCAGCGCGAGGGCTGGATCCGGCGCGATCGCGAGGCAGCGCAGCAGCGACGCGTCGACCAGTTCGCGGCGGGCGGCGTGCAGTTCGGCGTATTGCGCGTCGGCCAGTTCGGCGGTGAAGAACACCTGCATGCCGATCCGGGTTTCGATCAGATATTTGGTGTGCGCGGCGGAGACCGCGGCTAGGGCGGCAACCTCGTCCGGTTCGGCGGCGGCTGCTTCCTCGGCGAGTTCACGCAACTGGCGCGCTGCGGTGGTGGCGACCGCGGCCAGCAGCGCCGCGCGATCCGGGAAATGCCGGTACGGCGCGGCGGCGGAGACCTTCGCCCGCCGCGCGGCTTCGGCGACTGAGAACCCGGCGACCCCGTTCTCCGCGATCAGGTCGAACGCCACACGCACGAGCTCGGCGCGCAGATTGCGATGGTGGTACTGCGCCGCCATGCCGTGAGTCACACCCGATCGTCACCGAGGAATAAGCCGAGGCCCACGCTAGTCGATGTAAGAGGGTTCTTACATCGAGTTGTCCCATACCGGACAGGACAGCCAAGGAGGCTTCATGACCACGACCACCTCCGCCATCGCCGCCGCGGCACCGGGCGGACCGCTCGCCCCGACGACGATCGAGCGCCGCGACCTGCGGCCGGACGACGTGCTCATCGACATCGCCTACGCCGGCATCTGCCACAGCGACCTGCACCAGGTCCACCAGGACTGGGGGACCGCGATCTTCCCGATGGTGCCGGGCCACGAGATCGCCGGCGTGGTCGCCGCGGTCGGCTCGGACGTGACGAAGTACCAGGTCGGCGACCGGGTCGGAGTCGGCTGCATGGTCGATTCCTGCGGTGAATGCGAGTACTGCAAGGACGGCTTCGAGCAGTTCTGCGTCAAGGGCAACATCCAGACCTACAACGGGGTCGGCTTCGACGGCGAGAACACCTACGGCGGGTACAGCCGCCAGATCGTCGTGAAGGACTCGTTCGTCTGCCGGATCCCGGAAGGCATCGAACTGGACGTCGCCGCGCCGCTGCTGTGCGCGGGCATCACCACGTACTCGCCGCTGCGCCGCTGGGGCGCGGGACCGGGCAAGAAGGTCGCCGTTGTCGGGCTCGGCGGGCTCGGGCACATGGCGGTCAAGCTGGCCGTCGCGATGGGCGCGGAAGTCACCGTGCTCAGCCAGAGCCTCAAGAAGCAGGAGGACGGCCTGCGCCTCGGCGCGAAGGAGTACTACGCGACCAGCGACGAGTCGACCTTCGAGACGCTCGCCGGCCGATTCGACGTCATCCTCAACACCGTCTCGGCGAAGCTGCCGGTCGACGCTTACCTCAGCCTGCTGCGCGTCGGCGGCGCGATGGTGAACGTCGGCGCGCCGGGCGAACCGTTGGAGTACAACGTGTTCTCCCTTCTCGGCGGCAACCGCGTGCTCGCCGGTTCGATGATCGGCGGCATCGCGGAAACGCAGGAGATGCTCGACTTCTGCGCCGAGCACGGTGTCGGCGCGGAGATCGAGACGATCAGCGCGGACCAGGTGAACGAGGCGTACGCACGGGTCGAGAACAGCGACGTGCGGTACCGCTTCGTGATCGACGCGTCGACGATCGGCTGACACTCGCGCCCTATGCCACGCAGCTGTCCGTGAAGGGCTCCTTGAGGGAATCTGATTCCCTCAAGGAGCCCCTCACAGACGA
>NZ_JBSHAM010000119.1:0-2883 GCF_053611505.1 Amycolatopsis sp. NPDC054798
GCCTGACCAATGTCGGTGTTGGGCTCCTTGAGGGAATCAGATTCCCTCAAGGAGCCCTTCACGGACAGTCGGCGAGGCGTGGCGCAGCACACCCTTGCCCGGCAAAGTTCGGCATGCCTAAACTTTGAGTTGGGGCAACCGATACCAGAGAGTGGGCGCACATGGCGGTGGCGGAGGCGGCACGACCGCGCGGCGTGGCCCGGCTGCGGGCCGGCTGGGCGCTGCTCGGCCCGGCGTTCGTCGCCGCGATCGCGTACGTCGACCCGGGCAACGTGGCGGCCAACGTCAGCGCGGGCGCGCGCTACGGCTACCTGCTGGTATGGGTGATCGTCGCGGCGAACCTGATGGCCGTGCTGGTCCAGTACCTGTCGGCGAAGCTCGGGCTCGTCACCGGCCAGTCGCTGCCCGAGGCGCTGCGCGACCGGCTCTCCCGCGGCGCGCGGCTCGGCTACTGGGCGCAGGCCGAGATCGTCGCGATCGCCACCGACCTGGCCGAGGTCGTCGGCGGCGCGATCGCGCTCAACCTCCTTTTCGGGCTTCCGCTGGTCGCCGGCGGACTGGTCACCGGGCTCGTGTCGCTGGGGCTGCTCGCGGTGCAGGACCGCGGCGGCCAGCGCCCGTTCGAACGCGTGGTGACCGGCCTGCTGGTGGTGATCGCGGTCGGGTTCCTGGCGAGCCTGTTCGTCGAATCGCCCTCGGCCGCCGGAATCGCGAACGGCCTGATCCCTCGCTTCAGCGGCGGCGACAGCGTGCTGATCGCGGCCGCGATGCTCGGCGCGACCGTCATGCCGCACGCGGTGTACCTCCACTCCGGGCTGGTCCGCGATCGGCACGGCAAACCGGAACCCGAGCGCCGCCGGCGTCTCCTGCGCGCCACCCGTTACGACGTCGGGTTCGCGATGCTGCTCGCCGGCGCGGTGAACCTCGGCATGCTGCTGGTGGCCGCGACGAATCTCCAAGGCCAGCAAGGCGTCGACACCATCGAAGGCGCGCACGGAGCAGTCGCCGCCGCGCTCGGACCGGGCGTCGCGCTGCTGTTCGCGATCGGGCTGCTGGCGTCCGGGCTGGCATCGACGTCGGTGGGCGCGTACGCGGGCGCGATGATCATGCAAGGCTTGCTGCGCAAGAGGATTCCGATCGTGGTGCGCCGCCTCGTCACGCTCGCCCCGGCGATTGTCGTGCTGGCGCTGGGAGCCGATCCGAGCGCGGCGCTGGTGGTGTCGCAGGTGGTGCTGTCGTTCGGCATCCCGTTCGCGCTCGTGCCGCTGATCCGGCTCACCGCCGACCGCGGGCTCATGGGCGCGGACGTCAACCGCCGGACGACCACGGTGCTCGCCGCCGTCATCGCCGCGGTGATCATCCTGCTCAACGTCGTGCTGATCGTGCTCACCTTCACCGGCTGAGGTCGGCCGAGATCGGCTGAGCCAGTCCTAACCGGACGGAACCGGCGGCGCCGCCGGACGGTCGGACTAGCATCTGCGCGAAGCCGACCGAGGAGCCCGACCCCGTGACCGACGAACAGACCCGCCCGTACGACCCGAACCGCACGGCCCCCGCCGGCCGCGTGGTGGCCGGCCGTTACCTGCTGCTCGGCGAACTCGGCCGCGGCGGCATGGGCATCGTGTGGCGCGCGCAGGACCAGGTGATCGGACGCCAGGTCGCGATCAAGGAGCTGCGGCTGCCCGAAACCGAAGGCGCCGCGGTGTTTTCCGAGCGGATCCTGCGCGAGGTGCGCGCGGGCGGGCGGCTCAACGACCCGGCCGTCGTCACGGTCTACGACGTGGTCACCGACCAGGGCACCACCTGGATCGTGATGGAACTCGTCGAGGCGCCCACGCTCGCCGACCTGGTGCGCACGCACGGCCCGATGCCCGAGCAGCAGGCCGCGGCGGTCGGGGAGCGGGTGCTGTCGGCGCTGCAGGCCGCGCACGCCGCCGGGATCGTGCACCGCGACGTCAAACCGGCCAACATCATGGTCGCGCCGGACGGCCGGGTGAAGCTCACCGACTTCGGCATCGCGCACGCCATCGACGACCCGCGGCTCACCACGAGCGGGATGATCGTCGGCTCGCCCGCGTTCATGGCCCCGGAACGGGTCGAGGGCCGCGAGGCGATGCCGGAATCGGACCTGTGGTCGCTCGGCGCGACGCTGTACTTCGCGGTCGAGGGCATCGTCGCGTTCGAACGGCCCACCACCGCCGCCACGCTGCACGCGATCATGACCGAAGTGCCGTATCTGACCCGGGTGCAGGGCCCGCTCGGCGCGGTCATCCTCGGCCTGCTGGTCGCGAATCCGGAAGCCCGGCTCACCGCGGCGCAGGCGCGGGCGCAGCTCGCCCACGCCACCGGCCCGACGCAACGTCCGGCGACCGCGGCGCTGCCGCAGCAGCAGGAGACCCGCGTGGGCGGGCAGCCGACCCGGATGGCCGCGAAGCCGGAAGGCAAGAGCCGCCGCGGCTGGTGGGCGGGCGCGATCGCGGTGCTGGTCGTCGCCGCGCTCCTCGGCGGGTTCTTCCTCGGCAAGCCGGTCTGGTCGCCCGCGAAAGACGAGCAGCAGGCCGAGACCGTCACCTACGGCCCGGACGGCTACCTCAAGATCCAGTTCTCCTCGTACGAGATCTGCTACAACGCGGTGGTCCAGCCGGGGGTCGTGGTCAGCTCGGACAACAACGTCGACTGCAAGAAGAACCACACGCTCGAGGTCTACGACGCCGCCGCCCCGCTGCCGCTGGAGAGCTGGAGCGACGACGACGCGGTCGTCGCCCCGTATCCCGGGCTGGAGGACCTCAGCCGGGCCGCCGAGGCGCGCTGCGCGGCGGCGGTGCATTGCGCGGGGGGGGCGCCCCCGCAGCGCGCGGGGCGGGTATACCCGGCGGTAGTGCC
>NZ_JBSHAM010000119.1:2893-21514 GCF_053611505.1 Amycolatopsis sp. NPDC054798
CGCGTTGGTGGCCCTCCCCCCGGGGTTGTCGTCCAACAGCGGGGCGCGGGTGGCGCGCTGGGCGGGGGGGTACGAGACCGGGGGGTGGCCGCCGCAGCAGCGCGCGGGACTGGTCTACCGGGCGATCGTGCCGACCCAGCAGGGGTGGCAGGTGCAGCCGGACAGCGACAGCAGCGGCAGCGGTCCGAACCGGAAGATCTACTGCGTCCTTTCGCGCGCCAGCAACGACCAGATCCCGGCGCGGATCACCGCCAAGGTCAAGTAGCCGCGCGAGAAGTTCCGCGCGAACCGGCCCGGCGGCGGAAATTCTCCGAAGTTCCCGGTGGCACACCAGGTCGAGGGCGGGTTCGGCGGTCCGAGGAGGTACCGTCGTGCCCATGTCCACCTCACCTGCCGCCGCGCCCGGACGTCCGTTCGGCCGCGTGCTCACCGCGATGGCGACCCCCTTCGACCGGGCCGGGGCGCTGGACGTGAAGCGGGCCCAGGAACTGGCCGAGTACCTCGTGGACCTCGGCAACGACGGCCTCGTCGTCAACGGCACCACCGGCGAGAGCCCGACCACCACGGACCAGGAGAAGGCGGCGCTGATCCGCGCCGTCGTCGAGGCGGTGGGCGACCGCGCGACCGTCGTCGCGGGGGCGGGCACCAACAACACCGCGCACAGCATCGAGCAGGCGCAGGCCGCCGCCGAGGCGGGCGCGCACGGCCTGCTCGTCGTGACGCCCTACTACTCGCGGCCGAGCCAGGCCGGGCTGTACGCGCACTTCACCACGGTCGCGGACGCGACCGAGCTGCCGGTGATGCTCTACGACATCCCGCCGCGCTCGATCGTGCCGATCGAGGTCGACACGCTGCAGCGGCTGGCCGAGCACCCGCGGATCCTCGCGGTGAAGGACGCCAAGGGCGACCTGATCGCCGGCTCCGAGGTCATCGCGAACACCCACCTCGCCTACTACTCCGGCGACGACGGCCTGAACCTGCCGTGGCTGTCGGTCGGCGCGGTCGGCGTGGTCAGCGTGATCGGGCACGTCGTGGCGGGCCGGATCCGGGCGATGATCGAGGCCTACGAGGCGGGCGACACGTCCACCGCGCGCACGAACCACCGCGGGATGCTCCCGGTGCTGCGGGCGATGTCGCGCGTCGGCGGCGTCGCGTTCAGCAAGGCCGCGCTGCGGCTGCGCGGGTTCGAGATCGGCGACCCCCGGCTGCCGATCGTGGCCCCGTTCGACGACCAGCTGGAGCAGATCGCGGCCGATCTCGCCCAGGGCGGCGTGCCGCTGGAGGACAGCGCGGCCTCGGACTGGCATGGTGCACGGGTGGCACAAGCAGATTCGCAGGCGGCCTACACCGCCCCCACCTCGCACACCAGCGTTGGGACAATGCCCCGGTGACTTCACTTCCCGCCGGACCCGGCCCGACGCACCTCCCGCCCGCCCTTCCCGAGGGAGCCTTGCGCGTCGTCGCGCTCGGCGGCATCGGCGAGGTCGGGCGCAACATGACCGTCTTCGAGTACGACGGCAGGCTCCTGATCGTCGACTGCGGCGTCCTCTTCCCCGAGGACGACCAGCCGGGCGTCGACCTGATCCTGCCCGATTTCCGCGCGATCGAGGACCGGCTCGACGACATCGACGGCCTCGTGCTCACCCACGGGCACGAGGACCACATCGGAGCCGTCCCGTTCCTGCTCCGGCTGCGCCCGGACGTCCCGATCTACGGTTCGCGCTTCACCAACGCGCTGCTCGCGGCCAAGGCCAAGGAGCACCGCCAGCGGCCGAAGCTGATCGAGGTGCGCGAGGGGGAGAAGCGCAAGGTCGGCGCGTTCGACCTCGAGTTCTTCGCGGTGAACCACTCGATCCCGGACGCGCTCGCGGTCGCCATCCGCACGCCGGCCGGCGTCGTGCTGCACACCGGCGACATCAAGCTCGACCAGCTGCCGCTCGACGGGCGGCTCACCGACCTCGCGGGCTTCTCGCGCCTCGGCGACGAGGGCGTGGACCTGTTCTGCGTGGACTCGACCAACGCCGAGGTGCCCGGGTTCGTCATGCCCGAGCGCGACATCGGCCCGGTGCTCGACGACGTCATCCGGCGCGTGGACCAGCGCGTGATCGTCGCCTGCTTCGCCAGCCACGTGCACCGGGTGCAGCAGGTGCTGGACGCCGCTGTCCGGCACGGCCGCCGCGTGGCGTTCGTGGGCCGGTCGATGGTCCGGAACATGGGCATCGCGGCCGAACTGGGCCTGCTGGAGGTGCCCGAGGGCCTGCTGGTGGACCTGGACCAGGCCAGCACGCTGCCGGAGAGCAAGGTGCTGTTCGTGTCGACGGGTTCGCAGGGCGAGCCGCTGTCGGCGCTGTCGCGGATGGCGCGCGGCGAGCACCGGCAGATCTCGATCCGCGCGGGCGACACCGTCGTGCTGGCCAGCTCGATGATCCCGGGCAACGAGACCGCGGTGTTCGGCGTCGTGAACGGCCTGACCCGGCTCGGCGCGAACGTCGTGCACCAGGGCAACGCGAAGGTGCACGTGTCCGGCCACGCCTCGGCCGGCGAGCTGCTGTACCTCTACAACGCGGTCCGGCCGAGCAACGTGATGCCGGTGCACGGCGAGTGGAAACACTTGCGCGCCAATGGGGAACTCGCGATCCGCACCGGCGTCGCGCCGGACAACGTGGTGATCGCCGAGGACGGCGTGGTCGTGGACCTGGTCGACGGCAAGGCCTCGCGCACCGGCCGCGTCGAGGTCGGGCACGTGTACGTGGACGGCCTGTCCGTCGGCGACGTCGGCGAGTCGACCCTGTCCGACCGGCTGGTGCTCGGCGAGGGCGGCTTCATCGCGATCACCGTGGTGGTCGACTCGAACACCGGCCGCGCGGTCAGCAGCCCGACGATCTCCGGCCGCGGGTTCTCCGACGACCCGAAGGCGCTGCACGCCGTCGTGCCGCTCGTGGAGATGGAGCTGGCGCGGACGGAAGCCGAGGGCATCACCGACACCCACCGCATCGCGCAGGCGGTGCGCCGGGTCGTCGGCCGGTGGGTCGCCGACACCTACCGCAGGCGGCCGATGATCGTGCCGACGGTCATTCCGGTCTGAGTCAGCGCCGCGCGCCCGCCAGCAGCAACGCGACCATCACGATCGCTGCCTGGCGGGCGAGCGCGTTGCGCGCTCTGCGCTGTTCGGCCCGGCTCGGTCGGTTGTCCATGAGATCCCCCAGGTGTCTCGTACGGCTCGCTCCAGTGTGGCGGGTCCGCGGATAGGACACATCCCGCCCGAGGTTGGTTCCCTCCTCCATCCGGAGAGGGAGTCAAGCGACCGCCGCGGTCTGTCGCTGGACCAGGTAGGCGCCGCCGAGCAGCAACGCGGCGCCGACCGCCTGGGGCCAGGCGAGCGCTTCGCCGAGCAGCGCCCACGCGAACGCCGCCGCCGTCACGGGTTCGAGCAGCCCCACGACGCTCGCCACCGAGGCGGGCAGATGGCGCAGCGCGGAGATCCCCGCGACGTAAGGGATCGCCGTCGACAGCACCACCAGGCCGAGCAGCAGCACCCACACCGGGGGAGTCCACGGTCCGAAGGCGACGGTCTGCCCCGCCATCTCCAGCGGCAGCGTCCACGGCGGCGCGGTGACGCTCACGAGCACCCCGCCGATCACCATCCCCCAGGTGACCAGCCCGAGCGGTTCGCGGTCGGCCACCGCGCGTTCGCCGAGCAGGAAGTATCCGGCCGAGCACAGCGCCGCGCCGACCCCGGCCAGCAGCCCGATCGCGTCGAGCCGCAGCCCCTGCCACACCTGCGCGACCAGAGCCAGCCCGACCAGCGCGATCGCCATCCCGAACCACAGCGCGCGCGGCAGCCGCTTCCGCCGCACCACGCGCACCCACAACGCGATCAGCACCGGCGACAGGAACTCCAGCAGGATCGCGATGCCGACCGGGATGCGTTCGGCGGCAATGAAATACAGCAGTTGCGTACCGGCCACGCCGAGCGCGCCGTACGCCAGCAGCATCGGCCATTCCCCGCGCCGGACGCGCAGCGTGTGCGGCGCGAACAGCGCGGTGCCGATCAGCAGCAGAACTCCCGCCGTCCCGATCCGCAGCACCGCCGTCTGCTCCGGCGTCATTCCCGCGCCCATCAGCGGTTTCGCGAGCGTGCCGGACGTGCTGAAGAAGACCGCGGCGAGCAGCACGAGCGAGAGGCCGCGGCCCCGGCGGATCACCCGGGGCCGTTCCAGGACAGGGAGTTCGGTGGTCACGCGCGGGACATTACGGAGCGGGACGACCGAACGAAACCGAGTTATTCCCCGGTTTTCAGGCCTGTCGCGACGTGTGTCGTGATCGTCGCCAGCCGTCGCCCCTGAATCCGCAGTGCTTGCAGCGCGGTTTCATCCGGCGCCGCGGATTTGCGCGACACGAACGAGCCGCCGTACGGGTTGCCGGATTCCATCAGGTGCGGGTCGGAGTAGCCGAGGGGGACGACGATCGCGCCCCAGTGGTAGAAGATGTTGTTGATTGCCAGCACAGTCGCTTCGAGACCACCGTGCGCAGTGGACGCCGAGGTGAACGACGTCGCCACCTTTCCGGCCAGTTTCCCTTGCGCCCACAGGCCGCCCGTGGTGTCCACAAAGGACTTGAGCTGCGCGGCGGGCCCGCCGAACCGGGTCGGGCTGCCGAGCGCGAGACCGTCCGCCCATTCGAGATCCGCCAGCGTGGCGAGATCGTGGTGCGGCCCGGAATCTGTCCAGGCCTGCCAACGCCGATTGCTCGCCACGGCTTCCGGCGGCGCGGTTTCGGCCACCGTGCGGACGCGTATCTCGGCTCCGGCTTCGCCCGCCCCTTCGGCGAGTGCATCGGCGAGGGCAGCGGTGTTCCCGGTGGCGCTGTAATAGACGACCAGAATGCGGGTGCTCACACTTCGCGACCCTAGCCGGGCTTACCGGGGTGTCCCACGATCCGGACCGCTCAGCGCTGAGGCTTCCAGGGGCTGACGGTGTCGGTCGGCCGCGTCGGGTCGTGGAAGCGCGGGCGGATCGGTTCGTGGCGGCGCAACGGGATCAGGCCGTCGGTGATCGCCTGCATGATCTTGGCGTGCGCGCGGACGCCCGCGCCCGGCCGCTCCGGCTCGACGTCCGACAGGTCCACCGGCGTCCCGAAATGCACCTTGAACCGCGGCCGCCGCAACGGCGCGCTCAACCCGGATTTGGCCAGCGGCAGCAGATCCGCGGGCCCGTTCACGGTCTCGGTGCCCCAGTACACGGCTTCGTGCGCGCCCCACTGGCTGATCGGGATCACCGGCACGCCCGCAGCGAGCGCGAGCCGGGCCGCCCCGGTCTTGCCGCGCTCCGGCCATAGCCCCGGATCGTGGCTGATCCGCCCTTCCGGATAGACGACGATCGGCTCGCGCGTGGTCCGCAACGCCTCCGCGGCCTCGGCGAACTGGCCGACCGCGGTCGCCGCCTTCGCCCGGTCGACCCGCAGATGCCCGCTGACCCGCAGCGCCGGCCCGATCACCGGCGCGTCGAGAATCCCGCCGGCGAGCATGAAGCGGGGATTGATGCCGATCCGCTTGCACGCCGCCATGAGCACGAAGGCGTCGAACACGCCGATGTGGTTGGCCGCCATCAGCAGCGGCCTGCCCCGCAGTTCCCGCGGCACCGACCCGGTGACGGTGAGCCGGCCGACGAGGTTGACCAGGCCCCGGTCGAGGTTGAGCATCGTCCGCCAGATCGCGGGGGCACGGCGCGGAGCCTCGTCCTGTTGCAGCGCGAACATGCGCAGAGCATTTCACGGGACTGTCCACCTGGGGCAACGCGGTTCGGCGCGAGGTGGACCGACGGAGAGTTCCGGAGAGCTTGCCGCAGGTCAGGGCGTTTCTGCGGCCGCTCGTCCCGAGGGATCCCCCGGCGAGGATCTCGCCGGGCTCAATCTTCGAGAGCCTTCCCCCCGCCCTCGGCCGGCACAGCGGCGCTCCCGAAGCGCGCTATCCCGGCTGTCCTCGTACCGGATGGCGAAAGCTGCCTGTCCTTCACGACCTTTCCCGCTCAGCGGGACAGGCGGGTGCCAGGGCACCCGCGGCGGCAGCGCGCCCTCCCTCGCTGCTGCCGCCGCCGGATGACCTGGCACCCGCCCCGGCCCGGAACCGCACGACTTACCGCATCGCTGCCTCAGCCACAGCCCACGAAAGCGTTGATGACCATGTTTCCGGGGTCCAGCGGCCGCGTCACCCACGGGCCGACATCGTCCCAGGCTCCGCGGTCCTTGTAGAGCACCCGGAACGAGTTTCCGTGAGCTTTTGCCATGTAGTAATAGTCCCCCATGGGATGATCCGCGCAGCCAAGCAAGTTGTACCAGTCGCCGTTGCTCTTCAGGCGCAGGCAAGCTCGCCCGTAATCGCACACCGGGCTGAAATACCCTCCGTTCGCGGGGGTCCGCGACGCGGCGTGTGCCGGGATTGCGCACAGCCCGAGCATGGACACGGCCATCGCCGCGCACGCTGTGGTTTTCCTGAACGAATTCCTCATTCCGGGTTGTTTCCTTTCCTGGGGATAAATATTCGCTATCGCGCTGAAACTGGCCGATCGTCGCCGGATCGATTTCTGGCGACAGCGATCCGATATTCGCGGACCGGCCCTCTTCGTGAATCCGGCCGCGAGCTTTCGCGACCGACAGGCATACGCTAGATCTGCTCGGCAGCAGCGGTCTTGGACAAATGCATGGTCTTCCGCCCGGCATCGCCGGTGGCTACCCTGGCCCCAGGACTGCCGCGCCGTCGTGCACGGCGGTGTTCGCGAGGGGGAACGTGGACAGATGGGCGGGAAACCTGTCACGTCGCGAGGGCGAGGCGTGCGCGGGCCAGAGCGTCGCCGGACGCCCTGATCCGCGGCTGGCGGCGCATGTGTTCGGCTACGCCGGATCGCGGTACGCTGGCGCCGCGCCGGTCGTACGGCGGATCGCTCCCATCGACGGCGTCAAACTGATCCTCGACTTCGAGAACCTGCGGCGCAGGATGATCACCGCGAGCGGCAGCCTGGGTCCGCCGCAGCCGCGGTCCCCGGTCGTCGGCATCCACAGCCGCCCGCTCGTGTTCGAGCAAACCGGGCCCGACCACGGCATGGTGGTCGGCCTGACCCCGTTGGGCGCGCATGCCTTGTTCGGTGCGCCGCTCAGCGAACTGCCCGCCTACGCCGGGCTCACCGACCTGCTCGGCGCCCGGGCGGCCCGCCTTCTCGACGAGCTGGCGCACACCCCGACCTGGCCCGGCCGGTTCGCGCTGCTCGACGAGAGACTGCGCGCCTGGCTCAACCCGGACGTGCGCTTGGCCACCGCGGTCGAAGCCGCGTGGGATCTCCTCAAAGCAACTCGCGGACAGATGGCCATCGCCACCCTGGCCGACCGCGTCGGCTGGAGCCGCTCCCACCTCGAAGCACGGTTCCGCACCCAGATCGGCCTGCCGCCCAAAGCGTTCGCCCGGATCGCCCGGTTCCACCACGCGCTGCACCTGCTCCACCTGCGACGGCCACGCCGCACGACGGAGATCGCCACAGCCTGCGGCTACGCCGACCAGCCCCATTTGAACCGCGAGTTCCGCGCACTCACCGGCTGCGCTCCCACCCGCTTCCTCGCTCTCCCGCATCAGGAGACCTGACCGGTTGCCACCGTTCAGGAAGCGTCCGGCGGCCTCGATTCGGTGGTCTCCGTGTAGCCGGAGCCAAGCCACCGCGTGCAGCCCGAGATCGTCAACCCGTCTTCCTCGACGCTCCGGCTCCGGAGCAGCATCCCGGTGTCCTCGTCGAACACCAGCTGCCGGGTGCTCGGCCGGGCCGGATCCGGGACGCTGACCACGACCCCCGGCGGATCCGCCTCCTCCGCTGCCAGCCCGGGCTGCTCCGCGAGCCACAAGAGCAGCATCCGCTGCAGCTCCGGCGGGACGACCTGGGTCAGCCAGACGGTGTTGAACGCCTTGACCACGCCCGCGGGACCGGTCCGGCGGCGCAGTTCGGCGCGCACCGACGGCAAATCCCGCGCCACCAGGAAGTCGCCCATCAGCCCGCCCGGCGGGAAGCAGCCGCTGGGCCGGACCACCACCCCGCCCCGCGTGACCAGCAGCCGCCCGGATCCGTCCGCGGCGATCCAGTCCTCGCGGTCGAAGCACTCGGTGCTGGCCGACAGGATCCGCCCGCCGGGGGTCCGGTCGGAGTGCCGGTACCACCCGGACGTGCGGTGGTAGTGGTACCGCCCGGTACCCCGCGGGGCCGGGGCCCCGGCGGTCCGGTCGGCCAGCGCGCGCACGATTTCGGCAGGACTCGGCATGAAGGGCCTCGGCTTCCGGGGGAGCGGCGAGGGGGCATCCTGGATCGTTCCACAAGATCCGCTGTGATCTGGAGCCGATTGTTTCGCCTGCGCCGCGAGTGGCACATGGGACTATCGGTCCGCGCCCGTTACCGTGGAGGCATGGCTGGGTCGGCGACGAGGAAGCGGAGCACGGCGGGAAGCGGCGGGAAGGCACCGGCGCGCAGTTCGCGTACGCCGGCGAAGTCTCGGACGGCTGCCTCTGGCAGGTCGTCGAAAGGCGGTTCCACCAGGGCGAGGAGCAGCACCCGGCCCCGGACGTCCGCGGCCCGGCGGCCGGCTAGCCGCAAGAGTTCCGGGGCGTTCGGGCGGGGCGTGCGCAGCACCTGGAACCTCGCCGCCAAGGGAATCGGCTCGCTGGCCCGCACGGTCGGGCGCACGCGGGAACTCGAAGCGGAACACCGGCGCGACGGGCTGGCTCTCGGGCTGATCGCGCTCGCCATCGTCGCCGCGGTCGGCGTCTGGTGGCGGGCGGCCGGGCCGATCGGGGCGGGCGTCGAGGTCGCCACGCGGACGGTGCTCGGCGCGGGAGCCGTCACGCTGCCGCTGGTGCTGCTCGTGGTCGCGGTCGCGCTGATGCGGTCCGAGCCGCGGCCGGAAACCCGCCCGCGGATGGTCATCGGCACGCTGCTGGTCGTGCTGTCGGTGCTCGGGATGCTGCACATCTTCACCGCGCTCCCGGACACCAACGACGGCCGGATGTACGCGGGCGGAATCCTCGGCGCGTTCTCCGGCGGGCTGCTGACCAAGGGCGTCACCACGTGGGTCGCGGTGCCGCTGCTGATCCTCGCGCTGCTGTTCGGCGTGCTCGTGTTCACCGGCACGCCGGTCCGCGAAATCCCGCACCGCCTGCGCACCTGGGGTCTCGACGAGCACGAACTGGCCGAGTACGAGGCCGGCCAGCACGACGGCGAGCCGGAGCCCGAACCCGAGGCCGAACCGAAGGCCGTCCGGCTGCGGAAGCCGTCGCGCCGTCGCCAGGCCAGCGCCGACAGCGGCAAGGACGGCGAGCAGCTCGACCTCGACGCCGCGCTCGCCGAGCCGGCCACACCGATCCGGCCGCCGAAGCCGGTCGCGCCGCCTGCCGAAGTGCCGGAAAAGAAGGCGAAGAAGGCGCCGGAACCGGCGTTGTCGGTCACCCGGACCGTCGAGGGCGACTACGCGCTCCCGCCGCCGGACCTGCTGAAGCTCGGCGACGCGCCGAAGTCCCGCAGCAAGGCCAACGACCAGATGATCGAGGCGATCACCGGCGTCCTCGACCAGTTCAACGTCGACGCGCAGGTCACCGGCTTCACCCGCGGTCCGACGGTCACCCGGTACGAGGTCGAGCTCGGCCCGGGCGTGAAGGTCGAGAAGATCACCGCGCTGACCAAGAACATCGCCTACGCGGTGGCCACCGACAACGTCCGCCTCCTCGCGCCGATCCCGGGCAAGTCCGCGGTCGGCATCGAGGTGCCCAACTCCGACCGCGAGATGGTGCGCCTCGGCGACGTGCTGCGCGCGCCGACCACGGTCAAGGACAACCACCCGATGCTGATCGGGCTCGGCAAGGACATCGAGGGCGAGTTCGTCACCGCGAACCTCACGAAGATGCCGCACCTGCTGGTCGCCGGTTCCACCGGTTCCGGCAAGTCGAGCTTCGTGAACTCGATGCTGGTGTCGCTGCTGGCCCGCTCGACGCCCGCGGAATGCCGGATGATCCTGATCGACCCGAAGATGGTCGAGCTGACGCCGTACGAGGGCATCCCGCACCTGATCACGCCCATCATCACGCAGCCGAAGAAGGCCGCCGCCGCGCTGGCCTGGCTCGTCGAGGAGATGGAGCAGCGCTACCAGGACATGCAGGCCAACCGGGTCCGCCACATCGACGACTTCAACGCCAAGGTGCGCTCCGGCGACATCACCGCGCCGCCGGGCAGCGAACGCGAGTACCAGCCGTACCCGTACATCATGGCGATCGTCGACGAGCTGGCCGACCTGATGATGACCGCGCCGCGCGACGTCGAGGACGCGATCGTCCGGATCACCCAGAAGGCCCGTGCCGCGGGCATCCACCTGGTGCTGGCCACCCAGCGGCCGAGCGTCGACGTCGTCACCGGCCTGATCAAGACGAACGTGCCGTCGCGGCTCGCGTTCGCCACGTCGTCGCTGACGGACTCGCGGGTCATCCTCGACCAGCCGGGCGCGGAGAAGCTGATCGGCATGGGCGACGCGCTCTACCTGCCGATGGGAGCCGGGAAACCGGTCCGCATCCAGGGCGCGTTCGTCGGGGACGAAGAGATCGCCGCGGTCGTCAACTTCGCCAAGGAACAGGCGCAGCCGGACTACAACGAGGGCGTCACCAGCGCCAAGGCGGGCGAGAAGAAGGAGATCGACCCGGACATCGGCGACGACCTCGACGTCCTGCTGCAGGCCGCCGAGCTGATCGTCACGTCGCAGTTCGGGTCGACCTCGATGCTGCAGCGCAAGCTCCGCGTCGGGTTCGCCAAGGCCGGACGGCTGATGGACCTGCTGGAAAGCCGCGGCGTGGTCGGCCCGTCCGAGGGGTCGAAGGCCCGCGACGTGCTGATCAAACCGGAGGAGCTGGAGTCGGTGCTGTTCATGATCCGCGGCGGCTCCGACGCGGGCGGGTCGCCCGCCGGCGGGGAGGACGAGGACTTCTGAGCCGCGCATGCAACCCGGCGGCGCGCCCGGTCCGTCCAGAAGGCATGGACCTCAAAAAGCTCGCACTGGGTATCGGGACGGCCGCCGCGCTGGCCGGATGCGCGGGCGCTCCGGTCGCCCTCGCGCACACGCCGCGACCGGAAGCCGCCGAGCCGGGCCACGACGTGGTCCTCGGCCGCGGCCAGGAGGTGCAGGTCTCCGGGCGGGACCTGACCGTGCGCTACCGCGACCTGGTCTCGGACTCGCGCTGCAAACCGGGCCGCCAGTGCTTCGTCGCGGGCGACGCGGTGGTGTCGCTGGTCCTCACCGAACCGGGCCGCGGCGAGCACACGTCCGTCCAGCTGCACACCGACAAGCCCGGCCCGCACGAGACGACCTACGCGGGCACGACGGTCCGGCTGGCCGGCGTGGACCACACCGGGGACCGGATCACCGTGCACCTCTCGTGAGCGCTCAGAACTCCAGCAGCATCCGCGAGTTGCCGAGCGTGTTCGGCTTGACGTAGGGCAGGTCGAGAAACTCCGCCACGCCCGGGTCGAGCGAGCGCCGCATCTCCTCGTACACCTCGTGCGAGACCGGGGCCCCGTCGATCTCGACGAACCCGTGCCCGGCGAAGAACGACGTCTCGAAAGTCAGCACGAACAGCCGTTTCAGCCCCAGCTCGCGGGCCTCCTCGACGAGCCTGCCGACCAGCGCGCGCCCGATCCCGCGGCCGCGAGCCGCTTTGTCGACCACGACGGTGCGCAGTTCGCCGATGTCCTCCCACAGCACGTGCAGCGCGGCGGCGCCGAGCACGTCCTCGGCGCCGTCCCCGGCGTTTTCGTCGGTCGCGACCCAGAACTCCTGCACCGCCTCGTACAGCGTGACGAGATCCTTTTCGAGGAGCACGCGGCCCGCGTCGGAATCGACGAGGGCTTTGATCTTGCGGACGTCGGCGATCCGCGCGCGGCGGACGGACGGAGGACGGGAATCGGGCACCCGGTCAAGATAACTACCGCGAGCACCGGGCGCGCCGGGCGGCTCCGCCGGGGGACCCCGGATGCGTGACAGCGCGGGTCGTCACGTATAGCTAGTAAGCGCACATGACCAGTAGTCGGCGGTCCCGGCCCGCTGCCGGCCCTCGGGAGGAACCTGCATGACCGGCAGCACCGTGGCCGCCCCGGAAAGGCCCGGCCGTCCTCCCGCCGGCCCGAGCGCGCAGGCCCGGTTCCGGCCCGAGCTGCAGGGCGTGCGGGCGCTGGCGTCGGTGCTGGTCGTCGTCTACCACGTGTGGTTCGACCGGATTTCCGGCGGCGTCGACGTGTTCTTCCTCGTCTCCGGGTTCCTGATCACCGGCCAGCTCTACCGGGCGCTGCTGCGCGGCCGGATCGAACTGCGCGCCACCTGGGGCCGGATGATCAAGCGGCTCTTCCCGGCCGCGATGACCGTGCTGCTGGCCGTCGTGGTCGTCTCGCAGCTGCTGCTGCCGCAGGACCGCTGGTTCCAGACCATCCGCGAGGTCGTCGCGTCCGCGCTGTTCTACGAGAACTGGCAGCTCGCGGCCGATTCGGTGGACTACTTCGCCCAGCACAACAGCGCGAGCCTGGTGCAGCACTTCTGGTCGCTGTCCATCCAGGGCCAGTTCTACGTGCTGTGGCCGCTGCTGTTCGTCGGGCTCGGGCTGCTCGTGCGCCGGTTCGGCTGGTCGCTGCGCAGCACGGTCAACTTGCTGCTGGTCGTCCTGTTCGCCGCTTCGCTCGCGTACTCGGTGTACCTGACCGCGGCCGACCAGCCGCTGGCCTATTTCCACGGCCTGACCCGGGTGTGGGAGTTCGCGCTCGGCGGCCTGATGGCGATGTTCCTCGACCAGGTCACGCTGCCGCGGCTGCTGCGCATCGCGCTCGGCTGGATCGGCGTCGCCGGGCTCGTGCTGTGCGGAGTCCTGCTCGAGGTCGACAGCGTGTTCCCCGGCTGGATCGCGCTGTGGCCGACCGTCTCGGCGGGACTGGTGCTGGTGGCCGGGCAGACCGGCAGCGTGCTCGGCGCGGACCGCTGGCTCAGCTCGAAATTCCTCGGCTACGTCGGCAATCTCAGCTTCTCGCTCTACCTGTGGCACTGGCCGGTGCTGGTGTTCTACCTGATCATCCGGGACCGGACGGCGGTCGGGCTGCTCGGCGGCACGTTCGTGGTCGGCGTGTCGTTCCTGCTCTCGATCCTGACCTACCACCTGATCGAGAACCCGATCCGGCTGTCGAAGATCGGGGCCGCGAAACGGTGGGGCGCATACCGGTTCGGCGTGCTCGCGCTGGCCCCGGTGCTCGTCGCGAGCGGCGTCTGGCAGGGCGTGAGCAGTGCGCGGGCGAACTACGAGATCGCCATCGGCGACCCGGACCATCCGGGAGCGGTCGCGCACGCGCAGGGCTTCGTCTACCGCGGCGCGCCGTCGCCGTCGATCGTGCCGCCCACGGTGAAGCTCGCCGACGACTGGGCCCGCATCGCGCCGGACCAATGCTCGAAGTCGCCGCGCAACAAGGAGCTGGAGATCTGCACCGAGGGCCCGGAAGGCCCGCCCGCCAAGCGGATCGTGCTCGTCGGCGACTCGCACATCCAGCAGTACCTCGCCGCCTTCCGGCCCGCGGTCGTCTCCGACGGCTGGCAGGTCACGACCATGCTGAAGGGCGCGTGCCCGTATTCGTCCGGCTCCGAGCTGATGCCGGGCGACCAGAACTGCCTCGACTGGAACAAAGCCGCCACCGACGAACTGCTCGACACGCGCCCGGACGCGGTCCTCATGCTCGGCACGGTGAACGCCAAACCGGGGCCGAACGAGTCGACGCCGAAGGGTTTCGTCGATGTCTGGTCCACTTTGGACGAAGCAGGCATCCCGGTCGTGGCGATTCGCGACAACCCGCGCTACGCGTTCAACATGGCCAGCTGCGTCGCGCAGAAGAGCCCGACCGATCCGTCGTGCGCGGTGCCGCGTTCCGCCGCGGTGGCCGCGACGCCGTCCTGGGAACAGGTCGAGGGCATCCCGGACAACGTGTCGTTCCTCGATTTCACCGACTACTACTGCGACCAGAAGCGCTGCCGCGCGGTCGTCGGCAACGTGCTGGTCTACATGGACGACAACCACCCGTCCGCGACGTTCAACACGACACTCGCGCCGATTGCGGTCAAACAGCTCAAACACGCCCTGCGGTGGTGACCGCGCGCGAGGGGCGAACGGGCGAGTTCGGCGACTAGCCGTCGCGGAGCGTCCCGGGTTGGGCACAATGGGGCGGCGGCGGGCTCGCCGCACGGGCACCTGAGGGGGAGCTGGTTTCTTTGACGCGCGCAGGGTGGGACGCATTCCAGGCCGCACAGTCCGAGGCGGCGGCGGGCCGGACGGCCGCGCTGACCGGCCCGGACGGCGTCGGATGGCTGCTCGTACCCGGCCAGGCGTGGCAGCGCCGGCTGCCGGACGGGAACTGGCAGTACACGCAACCGCCCGCGGACCCGGGCTACCGGACGGCGGCCCGGCCCGTGCCGCCGCCGGGCACTCCCGCGCCCGGCATGCCCGCGCCCGGGGCTCCGGGCGGGTACGGCGCGCCTCAGCAGTACCCGGGAGGACAGCAGGGCTACGCCGGTCCGCCGCGGCAGCCGTACCCCGGTCCGCAGAGCAACCCGGGCGGGTTCGCCGGGCCGCCTGCGCCGCAAGGAAGTCCAGGCGGATACGCCGGACCGTCCGCGCCGCAGGGCAATTCGGGCGGATACACCGGACCGCCTGCGCCGCAAGGCAATTCGGGCGGGTTCGCCGGACCGCCCGCGCCGCAAGGCAATCCAGGCGGCTATCCCGCACCGCACAGCAACCCCGGCGGCTACGCCCCTGCGCCGCAAGGAAATCCGGCCGCGTACAGCGGCCCGCCTTCCCCTCCGCAGGGCTACCGCCCGCCGCAGCCCGGGTACCAGCCCGCGTCGCAGGGAGCCCCGTGGTCCGGGCAAGTCCCGGCGCAGCCGCCGCCCTCCGCGCCTTCGGCACCGCCCCCGCTGCCCGCCGCCGCACCGCCGCCGGCCCTCGCCCAGCCGTCGCAGATCCGGGTGGAAGACCTCGGCCGGGCCGGGATGTTCGTCTCCGGAGCCGAGTCGATGGCCGAGTTCGTCACGCGGGCCACCCGGGTGGTCGCCTGGGCCGACGCCACCCGGCACGGCACCGCGAACGGCCCCGGCGAACCGCCGCCGCCCGAACCGGAACGGCCGGGTTCGGACGGCTCCGGCAACAACGTGCTCGGCGACATGGCGCGGCACAGCCGGTCGGTCACGCTCGACCTGCTGGCCGCGGGCAACCGCATGTGGCAGCGCAAGGAGCAGTCCCGCTACGAAAAGGCCTACGAGGAATGGCAGAAGGCCTACGCCGAGTGGGAGAAGCGCGAAGCGGCGCGGATGACGGCGGGCACGAAGCAGCCGAACCCGTTCATCCTGCTGGTGGGGGAGCCGAACACCGGCCAGCGCCGGTTCACCCGGGCGCTGAAGGCGTCGCTGACCGACGCCGAGGTCGGGTTCGACAACGCCGAGTTCTTCGACTGCGCCGCCCTGCTCGCCGAGTACGGCGACGACCCGGTCGAGCGCTCGGTGCCCGCGACGGTCAACGAAATCGAGAACGGCGGCTCCGCGCTGCTGCTCGCCGAGCGGGTCGACGCGCTCTTCGAGAAGGACGCCGCCGGCACCGTCCGCCTGCTGCGCAATTACGCGCGCGACCAGGACAGCTGCCGGCTGATCATCCTGGACGGCACCGAGAAGGTCCTCGAACAGCTCAGCACCGAGGCTCCCGACCTGGTGCAGAACATGCTGCAGTACCGGCTGCCCAAGTTCGACCGGCCGGCGGAAGCGGCCGCGCTGCTCGACGTCCTCGCCCGGGAACGCTCGTTCGGCCTGCCGCCCGACGTGCGCGACCGGCTCGCCGCGCTGGCCAAGGAACCCAGCGCCCGCACGGTGGAGACCTTGCTGGACGCGGCGTCGCGGCAGGCGATCAGCCGGGGCGCGGCGCCGGGCAGCCGGATCGAGATCGGCCATCCGGACATCGAGCCGCTCGTGGCCGCGGCGGGCCAGCGCGGCGGGTCCTCGATCGAGGAGCTGCTCGCCGAGCTGGACGGGATGATCGGCCTCAACGCGGTCAAGGAGCGGGTCCGCTCGCTGACGTCGGAGATGACGATCGACGCGCGCCGCCGCGAAGCGGGCATGAAGGTCGCCGTGCGCAGCCGTCATCTGCTGCTGACCGGCAATCCGGGCACGGCGAAGACGACCGTCGCCCGGCTGCTCGGCAAGATCTACCGGGCGCTCGGCGCGCTGCCCAAGGGCCACGTCGTCGAGGTGACCCGCGCCGACCTGGTCGGCGAGTACATCGGCGAGACCTCGCTGAAGACCCGTGCGGTCGTGCAGCGGGCGGTCGGCGGCGTGCTGTTCCTCGACGAGGCGTACAACCTCGTGAACGACAAGGACGACGACTTCGGCCGGGAAGCGGTCGCGGAACTGCTGGTGCAGATGGAAAACCACCGCGAGGACCTGGTGGTCTTCGCGGCCGGCTACCCGAAGGAGATGGACGCCTTCCTGGAGTCCAACTCCGGCCTGCGCTCGCGATTCGCCGGGTCCATCGAATTCCCGGACTACTCCAACGAAGAACTGGCGCAGATCTTCCGCGCGATGGCGAAGGGCCAGGGCTACGAGCTGTCCGCGGACCTGCTCGCGGCGCTGCCCGAGGCGGTCCGGCGGATCCCGCGCGGCCGCGGGTTCGCGAACGGCCGGTCCGCGCGCGTGCTGCTGGAAGCGGCGATCGGCAAGCAGTCCACCCGGCTGACGACCGACGGCGGCGCGGACCTGGTCACGCTCGTCGCCGCCGACCTGCCCGGCCCCGGCGAATCCGGGGTCGGCGCGGTGGACGACGCCGGTCCGCGGCGCAGCCTCCCGGAATTGCTGGCCGAGCTGGACGCGATGATCGGGCTCGATTCGGTGAAGCAGCGCGTGCGGTCCATGGTGGACGAAATGGCCGTCGACGCCCGGCGGCGCGACGCGGGCATGAAGGTCGCCGTGCGCAGCCGCCACCTGCTGTTCACCGGCAATCCGGGCACGGCGAAGACGACCGTGTCGCGGCTGGTCGGGCAGATCTACCGGGAGCTGGGCGTGCTGCCGTCCGGGCACCTGGTCGAGGTCGGCCGAGGCGATCTCGTCGCCGAGTTCACCGGCCAGACCGCGCCGAAGACCCGCGAGGTGTGCGAGCGGGCCGCGGGCGGCGTGCTGTTCATCGACGAGGCGTACAACCTCGTGCGCGACGAGAACGACGACTACGGCAAGGAAGCCGTCACCGAGCTGCTGGTGCAGATGGAGAACCATCGCGAGGACCTGGTGGTCTTCGTCGCCGGTTATCCCAAGCAGATGGACGAGTTCCTCGAATCCAACCCGGGCCTGCGGTCGCGGTTCTCCGGCCGGATCGAGTTCCCGGACTACACGAACGAGGAACTCGCCGGGATTTTCACCGTGATGGCGAAGGGCCAGGGCTACGAGCTGTCCGCGGATCTGCTCGCGGCGCTGCCCGAGGCGATCCGCCGCATCCCGCGCGGCCGCGGTTTCGCGAACGGCCGGTCCGCGCGCGGCCTGCTGGAAGCCGCGATCAGCGGGCAGTCCAGCCGGCTCGCCGCCGCCCCGGACACGCCGCCGGACCAGCTGGCCGTCCTGGTGGCCGCCGACCTGCCCGGCGCGGCCGGGGTCGCGGTCAGCGACGACGCCGGTCCGCGCCGGGGACTGGACGATCTGCTGGCCGAACTCGACGGGATGATCGGCCTCGACGAGGTGAAGTCCCAGGTCCGCGCACTGGTCGCGGAAACGCGGCTGGACGCGCGCCGCCGCAAGGCCGGGCTGCCGGTCGGGGCGCGCAGCAGGCATCTGGTGTTCACCGGCAATCCGGGCACCGCGAAGACGACTGTCGCGCGCCTGATGGGGCAGATTTACCGCGAGCTGGGAGTGCTGCCGTCGGGCCATCTGGTCGAGGTCGCGCGGCCGGACCTGGTGGGGGAGTACATCGGCCAGACCGCGCCGAAGACCCGCGAGGTGTGCGAACGGGCGATCGGCGGGCTGCTGTTCGTCGACGAGGCCTACACGCTGGTCCAGGGTTCGGCCTCGGGCACCGATTTCGGAGCCGAGGCCATCGCGGAACTGCTGGTGCAGATGGAAAACCACCGCGAGGACCTGATCGTGATCGCGGCCGGCTACCCGGCGGACATGGACCGCCTCCTCGACGCCAACGCGGGCCTGCGGTCCCGTTTCGGCGCGACAGTGCATTTCGCCGACTACGACAACGCCCAGCTGGCCGAGATTTTCACGGCCATGGCGGGCAAACAGGGCTACCGCCTCGACGCCGCGCTCACGGAAGAGCTGCCCGGGCTGATGGCCGCCCTCGACCGCGGACCGGGTTTCGCCAACGGCCGTTCGGCCCGCGGCCTGCTCGAACGCGCGATCCGGGCGCAGGCGATGCGGCTCGCCGGACCGGACGTCGACCTGGAGGCCCTGGACGACGCGGAGCTGACCCTGCTGACGGTTCCGGACGTGGCCGCGGCGCGGTGACCCCATGCCCTTGTCCGCTGGTCTGTGAGGGGCCCCTTGAGGGAACCAGATGCC
>NZ_JBSHAM010000120.1:0-21033 GCF_053611505.1 Amycolatopsis sp. NPDC054798
GGGTTCTAACCGGCATCGCCACTCACGAGGTACCCGGCCAGCCCGTGGTGGCCCCGCCGCATCATCCACGCGTGGTTGGCGCGGAAAAACGGCCGGGCCACCACGTCAAGCCTGCGCAGCAACGGTTTCCGCGCCCGGACGCGCTGCGTGATCTCCAGCCGGGCACCCCCGCCCTCGGCGTGGATCGCCCCGGCGAGCACCCCGTCGAGATCCCCGCTCAACCGGACCCGCACCCGCAACCCCGCCGCGTCCTGCTGCTCCCGACGCATCGCGACGACAATCCGGTACGGCAACCGCGACCGGCAGACGACCTGCGCGGTGTCGTCGTCCACCTGGCGCACCGACTGGACGTCCGGCCACCACCGCGGATACGCCTCCAGATCGACGATCGCGTCGAACACCCGCTCCGGCAAGGTCGGCAGCCACCAGACGCTCCGGAACGAATACTCGGCGCTTTCACGGATCATCCGCTCGCCTCTCTCCCGAGTTGCCGATCAGCGGGAAGCACGCTTGTCGATCTTGACTGTCGTTCCTAGGCTGCCCACGCCCTTGGGTACGCCGCCGCCAGAACCACCTCGGAGGCTTGCCGTGCCTGTGCCCGCCCGCACCGCCGTCGCGGCGTCCATCATCGTCGCGATGCTCGCCGGCTGCAGCGCCCCAGCCGCCCCAGCCGCTCCCCCCGCTTTCACCGCGACCCTCACCTCGCCGACAAACGTCGTCCTGCGCTGGCCACCCGACCCGGCAGCGGCGGGCTACCTGCTGGAATACGCCAACGCCGCCGGCGGCCCGTGGACGGCGCTCCAGTACCTCCCGCCCGGCCAGACCTCGTACACTCACCCGGATCTGATCCCGGAAACACCGTTCTACTACCGAATCCGCTCTTTCTCCGGCCCAGTCTCGGCGATCGTTTCTTCAGCCAGCGCTGCTTCGCCTCCGGACAACGCCGCGCCGCCTCCCGGCGAGACTGCCCCGGCGTCCGTGCGACAACCAGGTGCCGCCCCGACCCACCTCACGGTGGTGCCGTCCGCGGACCAGAACATCCGCTTCGCCTGGTCCGACCGCTCAACCGACGAGGCCGGTTTCCTGCTGGAGATCCGTCGGCCGGGCACCCCGGATTTCGCCCCGGTCGAGGTGACCGACCCGAACGCGACGCAGTGCGCGCTGTCCCTCCTGCCCGGCGAACAGGGCTCGGCCTTCCGGATCCGCGCCCTTTCCTACGGCCCGCTCTCCCCCGTCGTCGAACGCACGACAGGCAAGGACTGACCTGCTCCCCGCACAGACCGCGGCAGGCCAGCACCACCCGAGACCATGCCTGACCGACCCGGCTTCACAGCCGGCTCAGCCCGGACCAACCGGCCCCGCGCAAGCCGATCCACTCAGCACCACGCCAGCTCAGAGCCAGCAACCCGCGCCAAGCTCAGCCGTGCTCGACCACCGCAAATCGTGCAGCGGCAGCCAAGCACGCTCCGCGTGCACGAGGCCCCGGGCGGGGGCACCAGGCCCGTCGATCCGGCTCTGGGAGCACCCGCCAGGCGCTGGCCGCACCACGGCACCGCGAGCCGAGCCAGGCCGCACCGGACCGGGAGTGGCGCGGCGGGACTGGGCCCAGTAAGGGTCGTGAGTGTTAAAACCGGTTCTAACCGGCATGAACACTCACGAGCCCCGAACCGCGTCGAGCCGAGGGTCGTCAGGCCGGGTTCAGCACCTGCGCGAGGAACTCGCCGGTGTAACTCCCCTCCGTGGCCGCCACCTGTTCGGGCGTTCCCTCGGCGATCACGGTGCCGCCGCCGGAGCCGCCTTCCGGGCCCATGTCCACGATCCAGTCGGACGTCTTGATCACGTCGAGGTTGTGCTCGATCACGATCACCGTGTTGCCCTTGTCCACCAGGCCGTTGATCACGCCGATCAGCTTGCTGATGTCCTCGAAGTGCAGGCCGGTGGTCGGCTCGTCGAGGATGTAGACGGTCTTGCCGGTGGAGCGCTTCTGCAGTTCGCTCGCCAGCTTCACGCGCTGGGCCTCGCCGCCGGACAGGGTCGGGGCGGGCTGGCCAAGGCGGACGTAGCCGAGGCCGACGTCGACGAGCGTCTGCAGGTGCCGGTGGATCGCCTTGATCGGCTCGAAGAACTCGGCCGCCTCCTCGATCGGCATGTCCAGCACGTCGGACACCGTCTTGCCCTTGTAGTGCACCTCGAGCGTCTCCCGGTTGTACCGGGCGCCCTTGCACACCTCGCACGGGACGTAGACGTCCGGCAGGAAGTTCATCTCGATCTTGATCGTGCCGTCGCCGGCGCACGCCTCGCAGCGGCCGCCCTTGACGTTGAACGAGAAGCGGCCCTGCTGGTACCCGCGGACCTTCGCCTCGGTGGTGGCCGCGAACAGTTTGCGCACGTGGTCCCACACGCCGGTGTAGGTGGCCGGGTTGGAGCGCGGCGTGCGGCCGATCGGCGACTGGTCGACGCGCACCAGCTTGTCGACGTGGCCGAGGCCGTTGACCCGGGTGTGGCGGCCCGGGACCTGGCGCGCGCCGTTGAGCTTGTTCGCCAGCACCTGCGCGAGGATGTCGTTGACCAGCGTCGACTTGCCGGACCCGGACACGCCGGTGATCGACACGAGGCAGCCGAGCGGGAACGACACGTCGATGCCGCGCAGGTTGTGCTCGCGCGCGCCCACCACGGTCAGCTGCCGTTTCTTGTCGACCGGGCGCCGGATCGCCGGCACCTCGATCTGCCGCCGCCCGGACAGGTAGGCCCCGGTGATCGATTCCTTGTTCTTCAGGATCTTCTTGTACGGGCCGCTGTGCACGATGTGCCCGCCGTGCTCGCCCGCGCCGGGGCCGATGTCGACCACCCAGTCGCTGGCCCGGATGGTGTCCTCGTCGTGCTCGACCACGATCAGCGTGTTGCCGAGGTTGCGCAGCCGGGTGAGCGTCTCGATGAGCCGGTGGTTGTCGCGCTGGTGCAGGCCGATCGACGGCTCGTCCAGCACGTACAGCACGCCCACCAGTCCGGAGCCGATCTGCGTCGCCAGCCGGATGCGCTGCGCCTCGCCGCCGGACAGGGTGCCGGAGGCGCGGTCGAGCGACAGGTAGGTGAGGCCGACGTCGAGCAGGAAGCGCAGCCGCGCCTGGATTTCCTTCAGCACCGCGCCCGCGATCATCGCCTCGCGCGGGCCGAGCACCAGCTCGTCGAGGAACTCCGACGCCTCCGCGATGGACAGCGCGCAGACCTCGGCGATCGACCGGTCGCCCTGCGTCGCGTGTTCCAGCGTGACCGCGAGGATCTCCGGCTTGAGCCGGGTGCCCTGGCACGCCGGGCACGGCACCTCGCGCATGTAGCCCTCGTACCGCTCGCGCATGTACTCCGAGTCGGTCTGCTCGAGGCGCCGCTCCAGGAACGGGATCACACCCTCGAAGGCCGCGTAGTACGAGCGCTGCCTGCCGTACCGGTTGCGGTAGCGGACGTGCACCTGCTCGTCGACGCCGTGCAGCACCGCCTTCTGCACGCGGGCGGGCAGCCGCCGCCACGGCGTGTCCATGCGGAACCCGACCGCCTCCGACAGCGATTCCAGCAGGCGCAGGAAGTAGTCGGCGCTCTGCCCGCCCGCCCACGGCGCGATGGCCCCCTCGGCGAGCGACAGTTCGTCGTCGGGCACCACCAGTTCCGGGTCGACCTCCTTGCGGATGCCGATGCCGGTGCATTCGGGGCACGCGCCGTAGGGCGAGTTGAACGAGAACGACCGCGGTTCTAGGTCCTCGATCGCCAGCGGGTGGCCGTTGGGGCAGGCCAGGTTCTCGGAGAAGCCGCGCACGCGGTGCGGGTCGTTCTCGTCGAGGTCGACGAAGTCGAGTTCGACGAGGCCGTCGGCCAGCCGCAGCGCCGTTTCCACCGAGTCGGTGAGCCGCTGCCGGGCGCTGGTCTTGACCGTGAGCCGGTCGATCACCACGCCGATCTGGTGCTTTTCCTGCTTCTTCAGCTTCGGCGGGTCGGTGAGCGGGTGCACCGTGCCGTCGACGACCACGCGCGCGTAGCCCTGCTGCTGCAGGTTCTGGAACAGGTCGAGGTACTCGCCCTTGCGCCCGCGCACGACCGGCGCGAGCACCTGGAACTTGGTGCCCTCGGGCATTTCCAGCACCTGGTCGACGATCTGCTGCGGCGTCTGCTTGCTGATCGCCTCGCCGCATTTGGGGCAGTGCGCCTTGCCGGCGCGGGCGTAGAGCAGCCGCAGGTAGTCGTAGACCTCGGTGATCGTGCCGACGGTCGACCGCGGGTTGCGCGAGGTCGACTTCTGGTCGATCGACACCGCGGGCGAGAGGCCCTCGATGAAGTCGACGTCCGGCTTGTCCATCTGCCCGAGGAACTGCCGCGCGTACGCCGACAGCGACTCCACGTACCGCCGCTGCCCCTCGGCGAAGATCGTGTCGAAGGCAAGACTCGACTTGCCCGACCCGGACAGGCCGGTGAACACGATCATGCTGTCGCGGGGCAGATCGAGATCCACGCCGCGGAGGTTGTGCTCGCGCGCTCCGCGAACAACGAGGCGATCAGCCACGCCTTCGTCCCTTCCATCGTTCTGCTCGGTGGCCCGCCGGGAGATCCGGTGCCGGCGGACGTGCCCAGGGTAAGGACGACCACCGACAAAAACCGGACCGCACGTGTTCTGCCTGGGCTTTTCCGCTCTCCGGGGGCCGTGGGAAGCGGCCCGCGGCGGGTCGCGGACGCTGTCGGAGGCCCCGCGCGGCAGAGCGGATGCGCGGGCTGGCCCGGTTCCACGATACAGGTCGGCGACGGCCGCCCGGCCCGGGTGCGCGGGCCGGGAAACCGGTCGGCGGACGGCGTTTTCCGGGGAGCCGCCGCCGGGCCGGGGAACGGCCCGCTACGTTCGGGGAGTGGGGAGCGAAGACACCGAGGCCGTCCGGATCTATGCCGCCGGGAACGGCGGCGACCGGCCCGGCCCGGGAGGCTGGGCAGCCGTGCTGGCCTACGGCGAGCACCGGAAGTCGATGACGGGCGGCGCGGCGGACACGACCGCCGACCGGATGGCGCTGACCGCCGCGGTCGAGGCGCTCGAAAGGCTGAAAAGACCGGTCCAGGTGCACCTCTACAGCGACAGCGAGCATCTCCGCACCGCGCTTGAGCCGGGCGGTCCATCGTCCGATGACGACCTCCTCCCCCGGCTCCGCGCCTGCGCCGCTAGCCACCGCATCGCCTGGCGGGCGGCCGAAGATCCGGCTGCCCGCGCGCAGCTCGCCGAAATCGCCGATCTCGCGGCTGCGGCGCGGCCCGCCGGGCGTCCTCCCGCGCCGCCGGAGGACGACGAATGCAGGCACGGCATGACAAAGGCCTACTGTGCCGACTGCCGCCAGGCCGACGCCGGGGTGCTGCCGACCGGCTACCGCACGCGAGGCGGCAGCGCCTACCACAACGACGCCGACTGCTACTGGCTCCGCAGAGGCCAGCAGCGGCAGGCGCGGATGGGCCGCGACACGCACGAGATCGTCCGGATCGCCTGGGCCTCGGTGATCCCGGGAGAACTCGAACCGTGCGAATCCTGCTGCACGACGGAATGGCTGGACCGGAACCGCCGCCGCTGACCGTCAGCCGCTCTGCATGACGCACCGGACCCGGTCGAACCGGCCCGCCGCGAGGTCGTCCTCGCGGATCAGCCAGTACAGAACGCCGACGTCGCCCCACATCAGGCCCGCGTCGCCGTCGCTGTCGATCTGGGCGAGCAAGGCCCAGCGCAGCGCTTCGCCGGCGAGGTCGGAATCGGACGCTTCCTCCGGCAGCACGGCCGCGGCTACCTCGTCCTCCGGCGGGCCCTGGACCGGCCAGGAACAGCCGCCGATCTGGTGGTACGGCGCGGCCGTCGACTCCCGGAGGAGGTCGTAGAACTCGTCGGACCAGTTGTCCGGGTCGGAGAGAGGAAGCCCGTCGCGGGCGAGCGTGCGGCGCAGCACCTCCTGCTGGGAATTCGGGAAGGTGCCGGTGATCTCCGCGGACACCTCCAGCCGCGGATAGACCTCGACTCCCTCCGGGGCGGCCCGTTCGGCGGTCTCGGCCCCGGCCGGGACGACCACGACTCCGCCGAGAGCGGTCAGATCGACCGGCCCCTCGGCCTCGAACCAGTCGTCGCAGTAGAAGAACAGCAAGGAACCCGACTCGGGCAGCTCGATCCCGCCGGGCACGCGAGGCAATGCCGCGCAGTCGATCGAAGCGACGAAGTTCATCGGCAGCTCGCCCCGCCAGACCGGCCATTCCGCGTCCGCGGGCAGTGCAGGGCTCCCGCCGAGACAGCCGACGCGCGCGCCGCTCCCGCCCGCAGTCAGCCGGATCGCGGGCCGGAACACTGTTTCCCACGCCTGCGCGACGTCCGGCGGCAGATTCTCGCGCGCCAGCTTGGCGAGCGGGTCCATCCAAGAGGTCATGGGGAGATCTTGACAGCAGGCGCCGACAAAAACGGCCGCGTGGCCGACGCGCGGGTGATCCGGCTACGGTGGGGACTCGTGAACATCGCCGACACCTACACCGGACACGTCGAACCGGGCGGCGACGCCGCCCGCCGGACGCTGGACGGCCTCACCATCACCAAGCTCTCCGTTGGCCCGATGGACAACAACGCGTACCTGCTCGTGTGCCGCGAGGAGAACGAAGCGCTGCTGATCGACGCGGCCAACGACCCGGAGCGCATCTCCGACCTGATCGGCCACGGCCCGGACCGGCCCGCGCTGCGCACCGTCGTGACGACCCACCAGCACCCCGACCACTGGCAGGCGCTGGGCGCGGTCGCCGGAGCGAACGGCGCGAACACCGCGGCGCACCCGCTGGACGCGGAGCCGCTGCCCATCCCCCCGGACTTCCTGGTCGAACACGGCGACACGCTGAAGGTCGGCGCGGCGACGCTGGAGGTGATCCACCTGCGCGGCCACACGCCGGGGTCGATCGCCTTGCTGTACCGGGATCCGAAGGGGCACGGGCACTTGTTCACCGGGGACTCGCTGTTCCCGGGCGGGGTCGGGAAGACGTCGTCGCCGGAGGACTTCACGTCGCTGCTGAACGACGTGGAAACGCGGATCTTCGGCGAACTGCCGGACGACACCTGGTTCTACCCGGGGCACGGGGACGACTCGACGCTGGGAGAGCAGCGTCCGCACCTGGCGGAGTGGCGCGAACGCGGCTGGTGAGCTGACGACGTTCCCCCAACGGGGCTGCCTGCGTGCCGGGCGGCCCCGTTTGCCGTCAGTGCGGCGAACCAGCCAGCCCTGTTTCGTGCCAAAAACGAACGATCGTGCTAGAAAGGGTTCATGAACAAGGGCGAGGCAACCCGGCAGGCAGTGCTGGACCGGGCCGCCGCGACCGCCAGCCGGATCGGTCTCGCCGGGCTGACCATCGGGACGCTGGCCGCGGACACCGGGATGTCGAAAAGCGGCCTGTTCGCCCATTTCCAGTCCAAGGAATCCCTTCAGGCCCAGGTCCTCGCGCACGCGAGAGAGCTTTTCGCCGCACTGGTCGTGCGCCCGGCGCTGGTCGCCCCGAGGGGCGAGGCCAGGGTGCGCGCGCTTTTCGAGCACTGGCTCGCGGCAGGCCGGGAAGGCGGCCCCAGCTGTCTTTTCGTGTCCGCCTCCGCCGAATACGACGACCAGCCCGGCCCGATCCGGGACCAGCTGGTGCGCGACCACCTCGACTTCACGGACTCGGTCGCGCAGATGTTCCGCACCGGGATCAGCGAGGGCCAGTTCCGCCCGGACGCCGACCCGGACCAGTTCGCCCACGACCTGCACGGCGTGATGCTCGGCTTCTTCCACGCGCACCGGCTGCTGGCCGCGCCCTCTGCCGAGGCGAGGACCCGGCACGCCTTCGAAAACCTGCTCGCCGCCGCTCGGGCCGCCAGCTAATCCGCCACTACCGAAGGATCCGGCATGACTGGTTTCTGTCCTGATAAAAGCACGATCGTTCGTTCTAAAAACTCTCCACCGGCCGACCGGGCCCGGGACACCACCGCAGGCGAGAAGTTCGACGCCGCGAGCGAAAAGGCCGTCTCATGATGAGGAGCGGATGGAGAGCGGGCCCGGCGAGCGACGGCGGCGAACCGGTTTTCGTCGCGGTCACCGAATTCCGGCCGCATCGGCACCGGGACATGCTCGCGGTCGCGCGGGCCGGGTTCCGGCTCGGACGCGGCTGGCCGGAGCTTCCCGGAGCCGTCGGTATGTGGCTGTGGTGCCAGCCGACGCTCGGCCGCACCGGCTCGGTCTCGATCTGGCGCGACGAAGAAGCACTGCGCGGCTTCGTTCGCTGGCCGCCGCACGTCGAGGTGATCAAGCGGTTCCGCGACGAGGGTTTGTTGAGCAGCAACGGCTGGTGGACGCCGTCGTTCGATCAGGAACGGACCTGGCGACAGGCCTGTGCGCAACTCATTGACCCCCGGAGGGTGAAGCGGGACGGATGAGGCCCGCCATCCTCCGCCGCCCTCAGGGAATCCGGAGATCCCAAGCCCGCCAAGAGAATTCGGCAGCGACAGTGCCGCTCGTGGCCGTCTGCGACGACAGGCGGCCGCGAGCGGCGAGGACCGATCCATTCCCCGCTCTCATCGCGCAATGCCGAACGCGACTTGGACACGAGCGGCCACCAGCCGTGCAATGGAGAAATGATCGAGCACCCGCGCGTCGTCGCCGTCGAGGAACACATCGCCACTGAGCATTTCCTCAGCACCGCACACCGTCTCGACGTCTTCGAAGGCGACCGGACCGAAGTCGGCCTCATGCGCACAGTTGAAGCCCGGGAACCGCTGCGATCCGCGCTCACCGACCTGGACGGGCGGGTCGCCGCGATGGACGCTGCGGGACAGGCGATGGCTGTCCTGAGCATCAATCCGCCCGGCGTCCAGCCCTATCCCGCGGCCGACGCTGTCCCGCTCGCCCGCTCAGTGAACGACTCTCTCGCCGACCTCGTGCGGCAGCGCCCGGACCGGTTCGGAGCCCTCGGAACAGTGGCCCCGCAAGACCCGGCCGCCGCCGCAGACGAGATCGAGCGCGTCATGGGGCCGTTGGGGCTGCACGGGATCATGATCAACTCCCACACCGAAGGCCAGTACCTCGACGAGCCACGCTTCGCCCCGCTGCTCGAAGCGGCCGAAGCGGCGAAGGCGCCCATCTACCTGCACCCACGGTTCCCGAGCATGCTGGCGCCCTACGACGCGTACGGAATGCAGGCCGCGGTTTGGGGCTACCAGGCCGAAGCTGGCCTGCACGCCATGCGGCTCATCCTGAGCGGCGTGTTCGACCGCCACCCTGGCCTCACGATCGTGCTCGGACACCTCGGCGAAGGCATTCCGTACTGGCTCAAACGCATCGACAACCGGCACGCCTTCGCCGCCCGCATCCCGGGAGCCGCGGGAACCATGCCGAAGCTCCGGCTCACGCCGAGCGAGTATTTCCGCCGCAACTTCGTCATCACTACCAGCGGCATCGACGATCCGGCTGTCCTCGCGCTCGCCCTGGACGCGGTCGGCGAGGACAACATTCTGTTCGCCGTCGACGCCCCTTACGAAGACACCGCCGACGCGATGGCCTTCCTCCGGTCCGCTCCGTTGTCCGGCACGCAGCGAGCCAAGATCGGCCACGCCAACGCGGAGCGCGTCTTCACCCTTCGGTGATCGCGGTGCCGGGCGCGGCGCTGCCGATGTACTCGCCCAGACCCGAAACGAGCCCGGCGATGTCGGCCATGCTGTCGAACCGGCGCTGGTGCAGTTCGGCGATCTTCGCGCCCGTTTCCGGGTCCGGGTCGTCGGTGATGTCGAACGACATGAACTTGTCGACCAGCGGCAGCCCGATCCGGTCGGTGGCGAGGTGCGCGGGGTGGACCAGGTACTCCCAGTAGCCGTCGAGGTCGTCGATCACGAAAACGGCGCCCCATTCGTACTCGCCGCCGTAGTCGCGGCCGACGGCGAACGATTTCACGGACGGGATGACCCGCCCTTGGTTGCGCAGGCTTTCCAGCGCCGCCTCGACCAGGTTCGGGTCGGTGCCGGGCTTGATCGTGAAACGGTTGCCGTGGTGGATCATCAGGGTTGCCTTTCCGGGGCGGATGTTCAACCGGCGAGAGCGTTTTTCCGGTTGCTGACGGTGTCGAGATTGCCAACAACACCTCGCCGTTCGCGTCGGTGAAAATCGCCTATCCGCGTCCGCAGGGGGCGATAAGCTGTTTTCCCGGCCAGCACTCGACGCGGTGGGACGACAAACGACTCGGCGCGTACGCCGAGTACGCTGCCGCGCTGAAGTCGTGCGCGCAGCTGTCCTACCGCATCGCCGCCGCCCGTGACTACCCGGCTGGCGCGCTGCCGGTCGATCTGGAAGAGGGGTTGGCCGCCCTCGCGGAGGCCGAGAACGAGCGCGCGGTCAAATGGGAAACCGTGCTGCTCCTCGGTTCGCCGGCCGCGGTCGACGCCGGACGCCGCTGGCACGAGGCGGTCTGGAAGCTCAGCTGGGTCGCCCGCGGCAAGGCGATGAGCCACGAGGATTTCATCGGTCTCTACGAGGTCATCGGCGCCAAACGGGACGAGTTCTACGTGCACGCCCGCGCCGATCTGGACGTGCGCAGCGGCCGCCTTCCGCGGCCTGATCGCGACTGGCATCCGCCTGCCGACCGCGACCTCCGAGGATGACCTGCTCGCCCGGTTGTGTACTGGGAGGATGCGAAAGATCCCAAGTCTGCCAAGGGAATTCGGCCGCCTCCGTGTGCGGCCCGCTTCTGGGAGCGCGTAGGCGAAGGTCAGCTTTCGCGGCGTTCAGGGAGCGGCAGCTCGGCGCACCGAGCCGACGCCGATCAGTTGGCAGCACGAGGAAATTCCCGCGTTCGGGGCTGCCGTGCCGAAGAAGTGGCCGGAAGACCGGTTCGACGTCGTCTAGGCACCGACCCCGGCTAGGCACTCGCTCAAGCGCCGCAACTGCTCCAGCCGGGGACAGCGCCGATCCGATCAGGAACGCCGCAGGCTCACTGCCGCTCGTAAGGCAGCTTCTCCCCCGCCTCCACCGCGAACGGCAGGTGATTCCCCTCCGGCGGCAACGGGCACGTGGCGAAGTCCGTGAACGCGCACGGCAGGTTCACCGCCCGGTTGAAGTCCAGCGTCACGGTCCCGTCCGCGGCCGCCTCGGCAACCGGGAGGGAGCGGTTGGCGGCATAGGTCGTCACGCCGCTGGTCTTGTCGGTGAAAAGAATGCTGTAGCCGCCGGTCTTGCCGTTGAACGCGGTGAGCGCGTGCTCGACACCGTCGCGCTCGAAGACGACCCGGCCAGGCGCGGTGTAGACATGCGACAGTCCTTCCACGACCGCGCCGACCGTCGTGGGCCGGGGCTCGTCGAACGGCTCGAAGCGGCCGGTGAGGACCCACGCCTCGTCGGGGTCATACGCGGGCACGCCGTGGAAGTCGTGCAGCACTGGGGCTTTCGGGTCGTGCACGCGGATCAGGTAACCCGACCGGCGCGCGATCTCGATCTCTACCGAGCCAGCCGTCACGCGGGTGCCCGCGCCGCTGTTCTCCAGTTCGAAGCGGTGGACGTCCGTCAGCACCGCGCCGTCGTGGCGGAGGTCGGCGCCATCCGGATCGACGTACGCCGCTTCGGCGTCCTGCCACCATCGGCCGGGCAGGCCGGGGTAGGTCCGGGGCGAGTTTTCCAGCCAGTCGAGCGACACCAGCGCCAGCCAGCCGTACGGATCGGCCAGCGTCTTTTCCCGCTCCGCCTTCCAGTCCTGCCACGCCTGCGCGAACTCCACCGCCATGTCCGGATCCCTTCCGTTCGTGTCCTCCGCACAACACCGGCCCCGGCAGGGCATTCCGGCTCCCAGCACGTGAGAACGGTAGGGTCGCCCGGGTGGCGGAGCAGACGGAACAAGCCGTGGAGATCTACACCGACGGCGCGTGCAGCGGCAATCCCGGACCCGGCGGATGGGGCGCGCTGCTGCGCTACGGCAAGCACGAGCGCGAGCTGTACGGAGCCGAGGACACCGTCACCACCAACAACCGCATGGAGCTGATGGCTCCGATCCGCGCGCTGGAAAGCCTCACCCGCGCGTCCGTGGTGCGGATCTACACCGACAGCACGTACGTCCGCAACGGCATCCTTCAGTGGATGCCCCGCTGGAAGAAGAACGGCTGGCAGACGCAGGCGAAGCAGCCGGTCAAGAACGCCGACCTGTGGCAGCGCCTCGACACCGCCTGCGAGCGGCACGAGGTCGAGTGGCTGTGGGTCAAGGGGCACGCCGGCCTTCCGGAGAACGAGCGCGCGGACAAGCTCGCGGTCAAGGGGTCGCAGGAAGCCGCCGCGGCCGGGGTGCGCCGCGCTCGCGGCTGAGGCGAAACCGCACGAGGACCAGACCGGGCCGGTAGATCGTGTCCAACCGACAATAAAATTGTTCTTGACAAGAAGAACATTCGGCAGGCAGGCTCGGCAGCACAGAAAGCCGAGAGGAAACCAGCCATGCCGAAGTTCACGACCGTCGCCGAGTACGTCGCCGCCCAGCCTGAGGCGCTTCACGAGGTCTACGCCGTCCTGCTGCCCGCGCTCGACGACGCGATGCCGCACCCGGCCGCGCTCTACCACGGCGCGCCCACCTGGAAGGCAGGCAAAAACCCGGTCTGCCTCGCAAAGGCGTACAGCTCATACGTGACGCTCGCGTTCTGGCGCGGCCAGCTGCTCACCGGCGGCAGCCTCGAACCGAGCGCCCGCGAGATGGCGCACGTGAAGCTGCGCAGCGCCGAGGATGTCGACAGCTCGCAAATCACCGCCTGGGTGCAGCAGGCTCTCGCGCTGGAGACAGAATCGGCGGCGTGACGAACCCCTGCCCCTGCGGACTCCCCGAGCCCTACGCCGCCTGCTGCGGCCGCTTCCACCGCGGCGACCAGCACGCCCCCACTGCCGAGCGGCTGATGCGGTCGCGTTACTGCGCGTTCGCTGTCGGGGAGCCCGATTACCTCCTCGACACCTGGCATCCGGACACCCGCCCGAAGCGGCTTCGGCTCGATCCCGCGCAGGAGTGGACCCGGCTGGAGATCCTCGGCCACACCGGCGGCTCGCTGCTGCAGAACGAAGGCACCGTCGAGTTCCGCGCGCACTACCGCTACCAGGGCCACGACGAGTCGCAGCACGAGAACAGCCGCTTCGTCCGCGAGGGCGGCCGCTGGTACTACGTCGACGCGCTCTGACCACCAGGGGAAAATCGGGCGAAAAGCCCCCGTCGAGGTCTGTTCCCGGGCGCTCCGGACGGCTACTATCACCGGCAATCGTTAAGGAACTTTACTAACAATCGCCGCCGCCAGGAGCCCGAGGAGGACCGCTCGTGACCCCACGCCGGCCAAGAATGCCCGGACGGCTGTTAGCAGTCGCCGCACTGACCGCCGCGCTGATCCCCGGCGTCGCCGGAGCCGCTTCGGCCGGGCCGGAACCCGGCCAGGCCGCGATTCCCGGCTACCTGATCCAGTCCTCGGCCAAGGTGGCCGACGACGCCTCGGTGTCGAAGCCCGGTTTCGAAACCAAGGGCTGGTACCCGGTCGGCTCGCAGTCGACGGTCTACGCCGGGCTGCTCGCCAACGGCCGCTACTCCGACCCGTTCTACTCCACGAACATGAAGAACGTGCCGGCCGCGGACTTCAAGGTGCCGTGGTGGTACCGCGCCGACATCAAGGTCGCCGACCCGTCCCAGCGCACCTACCTCGACGTCAGCGGCGTGCTGTCCAAGGCCGACGTCTGGGTCAACGGCACCCGCGTCGCGACCAAGGACGAGGTCAACGGCCCCTACACCCGGCACGACCTCGACGTCACCAAGCAGGTGCACGAGGGCGTCAACAGCGTCGCGTTCAAGGTCTACCCGAACGACCCGAACAACGACCTGTCGATGGGCTGGATCGACTGGGCGCAGACCCCGCCGGACCAGAACATGGGTCTCGCGCGCGAGGTCGTCGTCCGGCACAGCGGGCCGGTCGCGCTCCGCGGCGCGCACGTCGTCACGAAGCTGAACGTGCCCGCGCTCGACCACGCCGACCTCACGGCGAAGGCCGACGTCCGCAACGACTCCGACTCGCCGGTGCGCGCGACGGTCTCCGGCACCGTCGCGGGCAAGCCGGTGAGCCAGGACGTTTCCCTTGCCGCGCACGAGAAGAAGACGGTCTCGTTCCCGGTGATCGGCGTCGACAAGCCGCAGGTGTGGTGGCCCGCCGGCATGGGCGGACAGCCGATGCAGCAGCTGGACCTCGCCGCGAGCGTCGGCGGGACCACGTCCGACGCGAGCCACTCCAGCTTCGGCATCCGCGACGTCAAGGCTCCGCTGAACCCCAGCGGCGGGCGGCAGTACGTCGTCAACGGCAAGCCGCTGATGATCAAGGGCGGCGGCTGGTCCCCCGACCTGCTGCTGCGCTGGGACGCGGGCCGGGCGGCGGACAAGCTCGCCTACGTCAAGAACCTCGGGCTCAACACGGTGCGGCTCGAAGGCCACATCGAACCCGACGCGTTCTTCGACCTCGCGGACCGGATGGGCGTGCTCACCATGCCCGGCTGGGAATGCTGCGACAAATGGGAAGGCCAGGTCAACGGCGAGGAGAAGGGCGAGCCGTGGACCGAAGCGGACTACCCGGTCGCCAAGGCGTCGATGACCGCCGAGGCCGAGCGGCTGCGCGACCACCCGAGCGTGCTGTCCTTCCACATCGGCAGCGACTTCGCGCCCAACGCGCGGATCGAAAAGGGCTACCTCGACGCGTTGTCCGCGGCGGACTGGCCCGCGGCGGTGATCTCCGCGGCTTCGGCCAAGGCGTCGCCGAAGCTCGGCCCGTCCGGGATGAAGATGAACGGCCCGTACGACTACGTCCCGCCGAACTACTGGTACGACAAGGCGCACAAGGACGCGGGCGGCGCGTGGAACTTCAACTCCGAGACCAGCGCCGGGCCGGACATCCCGACGATGGACACGCTCAAGCGGATGATGACGCCCGCCGAGCTGGAAACGCTCTGGAAGAACCCGTCCGCGCCGCAGTACCACCGCTCCGAATCGGAGACCTTCGCCAACCTGAAGATCTTCGGCGACGCGCTGGCCGGCCGCTACGGCAAGCCGTCCAGCCTGGACGATTTCGTCCGCAAGGCACAGCTGGCGCAGTACGAGAACGTCCGCGCGGAGTTCGAATCGCACTCCCGCAACTTCACCGACTCGAAGGACCCGTCGACCGGGCTCATCTACTGGATGCTCAACAGCGGCTGGACGTCGCTGCACTGGCAGCTGTTCGACGCCTACCTCGACCAGAACGGCTCCTACTTCGGGGCCAAGAAGGCGAACGAGCCGCTGCACATCCAGTACTCGTACGACACAAAGTCGGCTGAGGTGGTCAACTCCACCACGAAGAAGGCTTCCGGGCTGACCGCCAGCGTCGAGCTGTTCAACACCGACGGCACGAAGAAGTTCTCGAAGACCAAGAAGGACCTGTCGGTCAACGGCGGCGGCGCGCACGCGAAGGCGCTCGACATCGGTTCGGTCAGCGGGCTTTCGTCCACTTACCTGGCGAAGCTGGTGCTCACCGATTCGGCGGGCAAGGAGGTCAGCCGGAACGTGTACTGGCTGTCCACCAAGGACGACAAGCTCAACTGGAGCAAGTCGGACTGGTACTACACGCCGACGTCGTCGTACGCGGACCTGTCCGGGCTGTCGAAGCTGGGCGCGGCGAAGGTGGCCACCACGGCGACCTCCGCGCCGGGTCCGGACGGCACCACTGTCACCACGGTGAAGCTCACCAACACCTCGTCGGGCAAGACCCCGGCGTTCATGGTGGACACGCACATGGTGGACAGCGCGGGAACGCCGGTGCTCCCGGTGTCCTGGTCGGACAACCAAGTCAGCCTGTGGCCAGGTGAGTCGGTGACGATTACCGCTACCTATCGCACAGCTGACCTGCACGGCTCGGCTCCGTCGGTGCGGGTCGCGGGCTGGAACACCGGCACGCAGACCGTCCGCGGCTAAGTGCCTCGTGAGTGGCAATCGCGGTGCTAACCGTGATTGCCACTCACGAGCCCCACAGCCGCCGCTGCTCCGCATCCGGATCCGACACCGTCTCGCTGACGTCGTCGAACACCCGCGTCACCCGCTCCCCCGGCACATACGCCGCCCATCCCGGATCACCGGTCGCCACGAACCGGACCCACGTTTCGAACATCTCCTTCGCCATCGCCCGCATCCGCTCCGGATCGGGGCGCGCGATGGCGAACAGGAAGCGCCAGTTGGGGTTGCGGACGTCGTCGAACACGAACGGCAGGTCCACCCCGTGCGCCGCGCCGAGGCCCCGCCCGCGCGGCGCGATCCGCCAGTCCAGCCGGTACATCCAGGCCGTGCCGCCCGCGGCGTGCTGGGTCTCGGCGAGCCGGATCGCCGGCAGCCACCAGTCCCCCGCCGTGCGGACGCGGTTCACCAGCTGGTCTTCCGGCCAGTCCGGCAGCAGCTCCCGGTACGCCTCGGTCATCCGCGCGATGACGTCCGGTTCGAGCATCGTCGAGCCGGTGCCGAGCAGTTTCGCGCCGCCGGTTTGCAGCCAGGAGAACAGGTCCTGCTCGTCGGCCGTGGTCCCGGTGAGGATCCGGACCTCCCGCGCGACACCGTCCGCGACCGCTTCGCCGGGCCGCTGGGGCAGAAGATCCCCGTCGACCACGACGCGGTACGGCACCATGGTGCCGAGCTGAGCCGTCACCCGTTGCTGCGCCGCCAAAATCTCCGTGACCGGCAGCGCGGACAGATCCGCGCCTTCCAGCTCCTCCAGCACCGCCTCGCCGACGTCCTCCGCCTCGGCCGGAGTGTGCACGACGGAACCGACCCCGGTGCCGCTCTGCACGATCGCCTGGCTGAACAGCCCGCGCGCCGCCGGGACCGCCAGCAACGTCCCGACCGTCCGGCCCCCGTTGGACTGCCCGGCGAGCGTGACCCGCCGCGGATCGCCGCCGAACGCGGCCACGTTGTCGCGGACCCATTCCAGCGCCAGCACTTGGTCGTGCAGCGAGAGATTTCCCTCGGAAACCCCGGGCAGCCGGAGCAAGCCGAGCACCCCGAGCCGGTACCCGACAGTCACGACAACCACGCCGTGGCGGGCGTACGCGGAGGCGTCGAACTGATGCGGCGCACCCAGCAACCCGCCGCCCCCGTGGATCCACACCAGCACCGGGTAGGAGCCAGGCGCTTCGGGCGCGTACACGTTGACGTACAGGCAGTCTTCGTCGCCGATGAAGCGTTTCCCGGTCACGTCGGGCTGCGGGGCTTTGGCGGCGAACTCCGTCGCGTCGCGCGCCCCGGTCCACGACGCCACCGGCACCGGCGGCCGGAACCGCAGCTCCCCCACCGGCGGTTCCGCGAACGGCACCCCCAGGAAAACCCCCGCGCCGTCCCGAACTTCGCCGCGCACCGCACCGGCCCGCGTCTCCACCGTCGTCACGACCGGCAGCCTAACGCTGGCCCCCGCGCGTGCTCCGAAGCCGCGGGTGATGATTGTCCGGTGGAAATCGCCGCGGAATTGGTGACGCTGGTCCTGACGGTCCTCCTGGTGACCGTCGTCGCGCGCCGGATGGACTGGTCGGCGCCGCTGTGCCTGGTCGCGGTCGGCGTCGGGGTGTCGTTCATCCCGGGAGTGCCGCAGTACGAACTGGACCCGGAGATCGTCCTCATCGGACTGCTGCCGCCGTTGCTGTATTCGGCGTCGATCCAGACGTCGCTCGTCGCGTTCCGCAAGCTGCGCGGGCCGATCGCGCTGCTGTCGGTCGGGCTGGTGGTGTTCACCGCCTTCGGGGTCGGGCTGGTGACCTGGCTGGTCGTGCCAGGATTGCCGCTGGCCGCCGGGATCGCGCTGGGCGCGGTCGTCGCGCCGCCGGACGCGGTGGCGGCGAGCGTGGTCGCGCGGCGCGTCGGGATGCCGCGCAAACTCGTCCGGCTGCTGGAGGGCGAAAGCCTCTTCAACGACGCCGCCGCGCTCGTCGCGCTGCGCACCGCGATCGCGGCGATCGCCGGCGCGGTCAGCTTGTGGCAGGTCGGTCTCGACTTCCTGCTCGCGGCCGTCGGCGGGATCGTCGTGGGTTTCCTCGTCGGCCTGATCGTGACGTACGTCCGCGCGAAGCTGGAAGACACGCTCACCGACACCGCGCTGTCGTTCGCGGTTCCCTTCGCGGCCTACTTGCTCGCTGAAGCGGTGCACGGATCCGGCGTGCTGGCGGTGGTCGTCACCGGGCTCATCCAGGGGCACCAGACGCCGCGGATCCAGTCCGGCCCGTCGCGGCTGGCCAGCAGGCTGAACTGGGAGACCGTCCAGTTCCTGCTGGAGAACATGGTCTTCCTGCTGATCGGCCTGCAGGTGCGGGGCATCCTGCACGAGGTCGGGAAGAGCGGGCTGTCGCTGGGGCAGCTCGTGGGGATCTGCGTCGCGGTGCTCGCCGCGACGATCTTCACCCGGATGCTCTGGATGGCCGGGATCGGGGTGGTGAAACGCGTCCTGAACGGCCTGGGCCTCCAGCGCGGCAAGGTGTGGCCGTGGCGCTACTCGGCGGTGATCGCGTGGGCCGGGATGCGCGGCGTGGTCACGCTCGCCGCGGCGTTCGTGCTGCCCGCGGACACCCCGCAGCGGGCGGTGCTCGTGCTGGCCGCGGTCGTGGTGGTGGCCGGGACGCTCGTGGTGCAGGGCATGACGCTGCCGCCGCTGATCCGCCGACTGCGGCTGCCTCGTCCGGACCCGGCGGAGGACGCGCTGCAGGAAGCCGCCGTACTGCACGACATGACCCGGGCCGCGCTCGCGAAACTCGAAGAACTGCGCCGTCCGGAAGACCCGCCCGAGGTGATCGAACGGCTGCGCGACCGGTTGCAGGGCCGGTCCGACGCCGCGTGGGAACAGCTCGGACGGCAGAGCACGCTCGCCGAAACCCCAAGCGACGCTTACCGTCGGCTTCGCGTGCAACTGCTGGAAGCCGAACGCGAAGTGTTCCTGAAGGCGCGAGACGGCGCTACTGCCGACGACGCCGTGCTGCGGCGGGTGCTGGCCCGGCTCGACATCGAAGAATCCATGCTCGACCGCGAAGAGGAGGAACCCCCGGTGGCCGAACGCGAACTCAGCACCCCCGCCGCCACGGCCGGGTCGTGCAAGCACCTCAGCCACGAGTGGCCGGACAAGGAACCCAGCACCCGGGATTCCTGCGCCGAATGCGTCGAGGCCGGGATGACGTGGGTGCACCTGCGGATGTGCCTCAAATGCGGGCACGTGGCCTGCTGCGATTCGTCGCCGGGCAAGCACGCCTCGCAGCACTTCCACGAGACCCTGCACCCGGTGATGCGCAGCTTCGAACCGGGCGAGACGTGGCGCTGGTGCTTCGTGGACAAACAGCTTGGCTGAACCGGTTAGGGTCGGGGCATGAGCACGCCCGAACAGGAAGTCGAGTACCGCCAGCACCGCTTCAGCCCGCCCTCGGGCGCCACCGAGATTTTCCTGGTGCGCCACGGGGAATCGATGCCGCAACGGCTCAGCGCGCCGTTCGATCTCGTCGACGGCCAGGCCGACCCGGACCTCGCGCCGGAAGGCCGCGACCACGCCGCGCGCGTAGGCGAACGGCTGGCGTCCGAACGCATCGACGCGCTGTACGTGACCACCTTGCGGCGCACCGCGCAGACGGCCGCGCCGCTGGCGGAAAAGCTCGGCCTCACCCCAGTCGTCGAACCGGATCTGCGCGAGATCCACCTAGGCGAATGGGAAAACGGGCTGTTCCGCAAGCACACCTCCGAGGGGCATCCGCTGGCGCGGAAGCTGTGGGAAGAGCAGCGCTGGGACGTCCTGCCGGGCGCGGAATCCGACGAAGCGTTCGGCCTCCGGATCCGGGCCGCGCTCACGCGCATCGCCGCCGCGCATCCGGACCAGCGGGTCGCGGTGTTCACCCACGGCGGCGTGATCGGCGAGGTGTTCGCCCAGGCCAGCCGCGCGCTGGAGCGGTTCGCCTTCCTGGGCGCGGACAACGGTTCGATCTCCCACCTCGTGGTGCACGGCGACAACTGGCTCGTCCGCGGGTTCAACGACCGGTCTCACCTGGCCGCTCCGCTCGGCTGAACGCGCTCGTCGCGGCGGAGGAACCCCGCCGCGACGAGTTCCACGGTCACCAGCACCGAGACCGACTGCGCGGCCAGCAGCCCGATCAGCACCAGCACCTGCGTAGTACCGGCTTGAAGCGGGCTGGCCCCGCCGAGCAGGACGCCGACGTACGCGCCCGGCAACGTCACCAGGCCGACCGTCCGGGTCTGGTCGAGCGCGGGGATCAACGCGTGTCCCGCCGACGGACGGCAGATCTCCAGAGCGGCCTGGCGCGGCAGAAACCCCAGTGCGAGCGCGGCTTCGTACTCCCCGTGGCGTTGCTTGAGCTCGTCGAGCGCGCGGCGGGCGGCCTGCGAGGTCGCGGTCATCGAACCGCCGATCACGATCCCCGCGATCGGCACGACGGCGATCGGTTTCGCCGGGACGACCCCGGAACCCAGCACCAGCGCCAGCACCGGGAGAACGCCGGACGCGAGCGAAAGCGCGACCCACCCGATCCGCCGCGGCCCGCCGATCCGGCTGGCGGACGTCGCGGCGGCGATGGAGAACATCACGAGGACGAACAGCCCGGTCAGCCAGCCCGAACGCAGGATGACCGTGATGACCAGCGAGACGAGCGCGAGCTGCGCGACGGCGCGGACCGCCGCGATCAGCACCGCGCGCCCTTGCCCGAGCTGCCCGAACCGGACGACGGCCGCCCCCGCGAGCGCCAGCACCGCGAGCACGGCGATCAGCGCGGGCCCGAATCCGATCGCACCGTTCACGGTGCGATCCTGCCGCAGGCCGGAGTGCGGCGCGGCGGGGCGGGCCTTGCAGCCCTGACCAGGCGGCGGGCGGCGCGTTGCTCAAACCCGGCGCCGCCGTCGAGGGCGGCAACGGATGCGCGAAGTTCCCCAGCTGGCCTGGCAAGCAATGCACGTTGTCCGTGAAGGGCTCCTTGAGGGAATCTGATTCCCTCAAGG